>CAVHAH010000179.1:523-4207 GCA_963633785.1 bacterium | reverse complement strand
ATAATAGAATTTTGAAAGGAACGCCCCTTGAGCAAGCGAATCCAGCGTTAGTTTTTGCGCATAATGCGCTTCGATATAATGTGCCGAATCCAATATATTTTGTTTTTTATCGCCGAGGCTTTGAGAGGGTTGTTCCAGCGTTAGGGTGTAAAAAGCATCCAGAAGCGCAATGATTCGCGTGGTGGTGTGCACAAGGCTGAGCATATCCTGAGTTGAAACACCACTGCGAATTTGACGCATGAGCTGTGGAATCTCGCGATTTTCACCCAGCGGATAAATCCGAAAACCGTTTGGATTGATTAAACTGTAATAAATCTCGCCGGCAGACCCTACATAATTCACCCAATCATGATCCCATCCGCAGGGCATGGACTCATAACGATGCGGTTTGCCGCAATCCAAAAGAGCAATCGTGTTTTCCGAGGCATAGTATTCTTTTCCGTCAATCAGAAAACGTCCACAGCCCCTGCGCGTCCAGAACACCTGATACAAACAGCGAATTTGGTCGCGATCGGTATAATGCTCGGCACCTGCGTTGAATGTCCCGTAGCTCCAAATGCTGATCGGAAGACTGCGGGCTTTGCGCATGGGCGAAGGCGTGTAAAGCGAAGAACCTTCACGCAAATCGAGCTTGAAGCTCAAACCGTTTTCAGGGTACACCTTAATGTCATCTTCCTCGCCCTTCACAATATCACCTCCGTGAAAACATATTTCTGAATATATTTTAGCAAAACAAACAATATAGTCAATAATGAAATTGTAAATAGCGGTGCAAAAATAATGGCTTAGAGCAACAAAAAGTCATAACAGAGCAATTTTTCGACATTGAGAAAGCGATGAACGTGTTATAATATTTACAGACGGAAGAGCGGAGCAGCCGTGATTCCGAAAAAAGTGAAGGGAAGTCCCATTATGAAAAAAGTTTTAGGCATTCTGTTGGTTCTTTGCATGCTTTTGAGCATGGCTTCCGTGTGCGCTGCGGAAGAGCAGGTAACCATCTCGTTCCAGACCTGGAACCCCGGCGATTCGGATGAATTGTGGCAAATCATCGATGCATTTGAAGCGGAACATCCGAACATCAAGATTGATTACATCTACATGCCCTATTCCGATCACATTGCGGATATGCAGATCAAGATGAACAACGGCGAAGGCCCCGATGTGTACGGCATGCAGACCGGCGCAACCTACAACGAGTTCCGCGAGTATGAAGTGGATTTGACTCCGTATGCTGAAGCGACCTATGGCGAAGGCTGGCAGAGCAAGTTCCTGGACTTCTGCATGAATCTGCTGGATGTAGACGGCAAGTACTACGGACTGCCGCTCGGCCTGACCTATGCGGGCTTCCTGTGGGCAGACGTCGAGATGCTCGATTCTTACGGCCTGAAGGTTCCCACCAACTACACCGAATTGAAGGAAGTCTGCGCTGCACTGCGTGAAAACGGCGAGCTGCCGCTGACCATCGGCGCAAAGGACGACTGGATCAACGTCGACACCTGGCTGAATATCGCCAACGATGTCAACACCGAAATGGTCTATGCGGCAATCGAAGGCGAACAGAGCTTCACCGAGCCCGACATGATCAAGAGCTTTGAAATCTGGCAGAATCTGTTCACCGACGGCATCTTCCAGGATGGCTGCCTTGGCGTTGGCATGTACACCGAAACCACCGACCTGTGGGACTACGGCGGAGCAGCACTGTGCCTGAACGGTTCCTGGGCGGCAGGTCAGTTCGTGGCCTCCGACGAAGCAAAGCATGAAAACTTCAATCATGAAGGTGCAAACCACGACGTGTTCCTGATGGACTGGGACGGCGATGGCGACGTTGCGGGCATTCAGGCTTCTATCGACGTTGTTCTGTGCATGAATTCCAACTCCGAACATAAGGACGAAGCATGGGAGTTCATCGACTACATGCTCCACAATGGCCAGGATGTTCTGATCAACCAGTCTCTGCAGTACTGCCCGTCTCGTACGGACCTTGAGCTGGATGTTGTCGGCCTGAGCGAGGATGGCTCCGAGGCTCTGAACTACATCGTTGAGCAGTCCAAGACCAATATCGCCGGCTATCGTGAAATGGCTTATGCAGATCTGAAGCAGGCAATCTGCGATGCTCTGAAGGCATTGGGCACCGGCGAAATGACGCCTGAAGAGGCCGGCGCATATGTGCAGGCTGCTTCCGAAGCACAGGTACGCTAAGAAACTATGATTGATTTTCGGGAAGGCTGAATGCCTTCCCGAAAATATATCCCCGGAAGTAAGGAGCGTGCTGCAAATGAAAGCACAGAAAAAGAATGAATGGACAAATTATCTGTTCATAGTGCCGATTTTTATATTGTTTGCGGTTTTCATCGTTTATCCGATCGTATACAATATCCGAGTCAGCTTTTATCAGTGGTCGGGTATCGGATCGGATAAGGTTTTTATCGGATTGCAGAATTATAAAACCGTGTTCTCCGGCAAGGTGATTCATAAGATTCTGCGTAATTTTGTGGTGTTTGCCCTGGTTACGATTACCGTTCAGGCGGCGTTTGGCATGGTGTTTGCATCGTTCTTTGTCAACCGCTTGCCGGGAAGCAACATTTTCCGCGTTCTTTTCTATCTGCCGGCCGTTGTTACTTCCACAATCGTCGGTCAGGTATTCACGAAATTCTTCGAAACCAATCGAGGCTATTTGAATACGTTCTTGAAGTCAATCGGCTTAAGTGCGTTGTGCAAAACCTGGTTGGCAGATCCCAAGCTGGCGCTGGGATGCCTGTGCTTTGTCAATATATGGCAATGGATAGGTTACAGCATGCTTTTGTATTATGCCGGCATGCTGAATATTGGCAATGAAATCTACGAAGCCGCCGAAATCGACGGGGCGAATAAAGTACAGCAATTTTTCAGAATCACGTTTCCGATGCTGCGAGGCACGCATTTCACGGTGTTTATTCTGGGCATGCTCGGTTCGCTGAAGTGCTACGATATTGTATACATTCTGACAGACGGCGGCCCGAACTATGCAACGGAGATGTTCTCCACCTATATTCAACGCCTCTCCTTCGAAATGTTTAAGCAGGGCGAAGCGTCGACCGTGGTCGTGATTATGTTTGTTATCGCAATGGTGATTACTGCGGCGCAGCTGATGCTGTATTATCGCGGAAACAAAGATAAGGAGCTGGCAGGATGAGAAATTCAAAATTATATCGCACGGTCGGTCTGATCACCTGCTTGATTTTCACGGCGTTTTTCATGTTTCCGCTGGTTATCATGGTGGTTCGTTCGTTTTCCAACGGCGGTCCTTCAAACTATGTGAAGGTATTTGACAAATACAATCTGTTCAAAAACTTTTCCACGAGCGTGATTGTGGTGGGGCTTTCGCTGGTGATCGTTTCGATTGTCGTGTCCTTTGCGGCTTACGCATTTGCCAAGCTGGAGTTCAGATGCAAAAAAGTTCTTTACTACACGCTTCTGGGCGGCATGATGGTGCCGGCGGCGGCCACGATTTATCCGCTCTATCAGATTGTGAAGATACTTAATCTGATCAGCTCTCCGTTTTCGCTGATTCTCCCTTATGCAACGGGAAGCTGCTGCTTCAATCTGATGATTCTCAAGAATTACTATGATGCGATTCCCAATGAAATGATTGAGGCCGCATCCATTGACGGAGCGTCCAAACTGCGCACATGCGTCACGGTGGTG
>CAVHAH010000179.1:0-513 GCA_963633785.1 bacterium | reverse complement strand
GTGGTGATGCCGGTGGCAAAGCCCGGATTGGCGGTTGTTCTGATGCAGACCTTCCTGAGCTGCTGGAATGAAGTGCTCATGGCGCGAATTTTCATAAGCGACACGAAGGTGCAGCCGCTTTCGGTTATACCGATTCGATTCGCACAGACCATCTCCAGCCGCGGATTCACGCAGGAGGTTATGTATGCGGCGCTTGTGATTTGTCTTACCCCGATTGTTATTTTCTATATTTTTGCCGCCAAATCTTTGATTGCCGGTTTGACCGCCGGTGCGGTGAAGGGATAATCAACAGGATACTATTTTACAGAAATGAGGAACAAGCAAATGGTACTGGATTTCAAAACGTATCGCGACAAGGTTATGGGTTGCTGGATGGGCAAGAATATCGGCGGCGTTCTGGGAGCTCCGTTCGAGGGAATCCGTCAATTTAACGATGATGTGACTTTCTATGCACAGGATTTGACGATGGGCCCGCCTGCGAATGACGATTTGGATCTTCAGATTGTGTGGCTG
>CAVHAH010000178.1:0-4241 GCA_963633785.1 bacterium | reverse complement strand
AAACGGTGGCAACGAGTTCGTTGTCCGATGAATAATGAACGGTCGGATCGTCCGCATCCTGAGGCGTTATTGTGGCAATCAGCTGAATGGGCGTGGCGGTTTCTTCACGCAGCAGGGTGACCTCCGAAAGATTCAGTTCAATGTTCTGAATGGTGGTCTGCACCCGAACATTGCAGGTTGACGTGAATCCGTCGGCGGTGGCGGTAATCTGTGCGGAACCGGAAGCCACGGCATTCAGAACACCGTCGGCAACCGTAACAACGCCCGTATTGCTGCTCTCCCAATCGATGTGATGAGTGGTTGTGTTCGTTTCGCCGATCAGTTCGGCATCAAGCGTGAATTCACTGCCGCGTTCGAGCACCACGCTTGTGGGAGTAAGCTGGAAATCCTCGGCGGCATTTTCAACGATAATGGTTACGGAATTGGCCAAACTGCCCTTCGTGCGCAGGGTCACGGATGCCGTTCCCGGCGAAATCGCATGGATAATGCCGGATTCGCCTACGGAAATCACGCTTGTATCGCTGCTCGTCCAGGAAATCGGCGTATCGGTGGAATCGGCGGGCAGGAAAGCGGTTCGCAGTTGAATGCGTGCGCCGACGCCGAGCGTCATGCTTCCGGGCACAATGGATACCGACGTTGCCGGAACGTTGACCGTGACCTTCGCCGCGGCCGAAAATCCTTCGTCCGTTCTTGCCACGATATAGGTTTCGCCCGCACCGACCGCCGTTACACGACCGATTCCGTCCACCTGCGCCACGGATTCGTTTGCGGAATACCATTCAACGCTGTTTGAAGAGGCACCCTCATTATAAATACAGCTCAGGCCGCTCACATCGCCCTTATTCAGATTCAGACTGTCGACATTCAAAGAGAAGCTCGTGACGGCCACACCGGAGACATTGACCGTTACGGATTCCGTAAGGCCTGCGCTCGTTCTTGCATTTATACGGGCAGTGCCTGCGGAAACGGCGGTAATCATGCCGGAAGCGTCCACCGATGCGATGCTTTTTGCATCCGATGTGAATTCAACGGTCTGTTCCTCGTCGGACTCAATCGCATATCCCAACACATAACGATCACCGGGGTTGAGCGAAAGCGTTTTCACACCCAGAATCAGTCGATCTTCTTTGCCTGCACGCATCGGCAATACCAGCAAAAGCACAGCAAGCACGATGATTGCATAAACCGCAAGCCGTCCGAGTGTTGTCTTCATCCGTCAAATCCTCCGTTGAGCATTCAAATTCTTTTCCATTATACGACCAAATCACATCACGGTCAAGGGCTGAAAGCGGTTTTTCACCGCAGATGGCAAACTGCACGGTATATTATAAGAAGGAATTCCGCAAAGCAGGCATGGATGAGATTGCTTTTCCATTCGGGATATGCTATAATTTCTATGTTGCGGTCTCGACGCACCTCTAAATATTTCAAAAGTGTTGCAAAAATAATTCGTTTTCATATATTTTACATTTCGAAAAGCAGGAATTTTGAATGTGATGTAGAAATATTTAGTTCATGCGGGCGAAATATACGATTTGCCCCTCTGAATCGGCGCAGAAGAGATGCGAGGTCGTCTGCGCAAACTGAAGGAGAATACGATGAAAACGAGCTTTCAAAGGTTAAAGAGAACATTGGCGCTGGGAGTTATGCTGGCTTTGCTGTTTACGATGTCGGCTTTCCCCGCAAGCGCTGAGAGCATTTACGCCTATGTGAGCGCTTCCGACGGCGTATCCGCCTATGCAGACGCACAGCTTTCCAATCGCATCGGCACCATAGATGCTTATTCGGTGGTGGAGGTAGTCGGCGTCAACGGATCGACTGCGGCCATTCTCTATAACGGTGTCGGATGTTTTGCGGATGCAAACAGTTTCACGGCACTGCAGCAGGATGCCAATAAACGCGTAGTCACGAAAAATACGCTGGTTTATGAAACGCCCGATACTTCTGCGGCTTCGCTGAGCATTCCCAAGGGCGTAACGGTTTACGAAATTCGTCGCAGCGGCGATTGGGCAGAGGTAGCGAACGGCCCGTATGTCGCCTATATTCAGACGGATGCAATCAGCAGTGCGGACGTTGTTGAAGAACCTACGCCCACACAGACGCCCGCAACGCAAAGCACGGTGGGCGCAACGGTGGTTGCCTCGAATGCGAAGCTCTATGCTTCTGCCGATAAGAATGCCGCATCCGTGGATATTTCCGTGGGTGAAAAGGTGAATGTTATCGCCATCAACGGCAGCTGGACGTATCTGGAATATAACGGCGTTTACGCTTATTGCCCGATTTCCTCTCTGGTAGAAAACAATTATCTGGCACAGCATCCCGAAGTTCTGCAAACTGCGACACCCACGCCCGAAGCAACGCCGACTCCCACGGCAAGCGCCGATACGCAGAACGCCATTGCGGCCACGGTGGTTGCTTCGAATGCGAAGCTCTATGCTTCTCCCGATAAGAATGCCGCATCCGTGGATATTTCCGTGGGTGAAAAGGTGAATGTGGTTGCCATCAGCGGCAACTGGACCTATCTGGAATATAACGGCGTTTACGCCTATTGCCCGATTTCCTCTCTGGTGGAAAACAATTATCTGGCACAGCATCCCGAACTTCTGCAAACCGCAACGCCTACGCCCGAAACCACCGATTCCACGGTGATTCCCGCAACGGTGACCGCAACGAACGGAAAGGTTTACGCATCTCCGAGCACTTCGGCGGCTTCCGCAAGCGTTTCGCAGGGCTTGAAGGTGAATGTGGTTGCCATCAGCGGCAACTGGGCTTTGGTGGAGCATAACGGTATGTATGCTTACTGCAAGCTCTCCATTCTCACGGCGGATGAATATCTGTCCGTTACGCCGACTCCGACAGTCACGCCCGAACCGACAGCCACCGAAACCACGGCGATTCCCGCAGTGGTCAGCGATGATTCCATCACGGTCTATCAGTCTCCCGACACGTCTTCTACCCGCCTCGGCACACTCTCGAAGGGAACGACGCTGAATGTCGTGGCCATTTCCGGTGAATGGGCACAGGTTGAAAAGAACGGCGCATACGGCTTCTGCAAGATTTCGGGACTGGCGCCTGCGAATGCGCAAAACAAGACCGATACGCTTGACGGTTACAGAAGCGAAGCGTTCGATGCAACGGTAATCACCTCCGATGCACGCTTCTATGCCTCCGCTTCCACGTCCTCGGCAAACTATTCGCTTCCGATCGGCACGTCGGTCAAGGTCGGCGCATATAACGATACCTGGGCGTATGTTCAGGTCAACGGTGTTGCGGGGTATGTTTCAATCAGTGCTCTGAGCCGCAGCGATTATTCCACGATGCGCTCCGGCGCAACGGGCAGCGATGTGAAGCAGCTTGAAACCGCACTTTTGATTATGGGTTATCTGGACACGAATCCCGGAACAACCTACAATGACTACACCGTTTCCGCTGTGAAACGTTTCCAGACGGCATGCGGTTTAACGGCCAGCGGCGAAGCGGATTTGACAACGCTGCGCGTATTGTACGGCGGTCATGCGCCGGTGAGCGGCGTGCTCTCCAATACCTATTCAAGCGGTTCCTCCGGCGATAATGTCAGCCGTGTTCAGCTGCGTTTGTATGCGCTGGGCTATCTGTCGAAGGCCTCCAGTGTGGACGGTGATTTCGGTTCTACCACCACCAACGCCGTGAAACTGTTCCAGGCGTGCAACAATCTGAGCCAGAGCGGTTCGCTGGATTCTTCCACGCTGCGTGCGCTGTATTCCACGAGCGCGTCTTCGCTGCCGTCCGGCAAAACGCCTGCGGATGCTTCGGTGATTATTCAGTATGATGGGGGAGGACAGCAGAACAACTCCACGAAGATTTCCTCAACCCTCGCATCAACCACCACTTCGGCAGGTTCGTCAAACGCTTCCAAGATTGAATACATCATCTATATCGCTCAGAATCAGCTTGGAAAGCCCTACGTTTACGGCGCAAACGGAACGTCCTCTTACGACTGCACGGGCTTTACCTGCTACTGCTATAAGCAGCTGGGCATTAAGCTGAAGCGCTCGGCGGTGGATCAGGGATATGATAACACCTACACCAAGATTACCTCTATCTCGGATTTGCAGCGCGGCGATTTGGTATTCTTCAACACGATTTCCGATAACGATTTGAGCGACCATGCGGGTATTTACCTGGGCGCAGGATTCTTCATCCACGCTTCTTCCGGTCAGCACAAAGTGGTTATCAGCACCCTCACAAGCGGCTATTATAAC
>CAVHAH010000177.1:3943-4360 GCA_963633785.1 bacterium | reverse complement strand
GCTCATGAATCTGTTTCGAAAACCCTTCCGTCGGGAAAAAATCCTGCGGAAAATTCAATTGTTCGATTGCGGCGCCTGCTTTCATCCGATTCACCCTCCGTTTTGTTATCTGTATTTATTTTACATCATTTTACTTGACAGTCAAACCGCATTTAATTATTATTTATGCACAAAGTGCAATAAAATCGTTTATTTTGAACCGTTTGGAGGTGTCGCCTTGGAAATAAGCTATATTTGTGAATTCGTGACTCTGGCGGAAACCTGCAATTACATGGAGGCGGCGGATCAGCTTTTCATTTCTCAATCGGCGCTTTCCCGCCATATCAAGGCGCTGGAGGATGAATTGGCGGTGCAACTGTTTGACCGAACCACGCGAAAAGTATCGCTGTCCGAATTCGGTTCGCTTTTTCTTCCCTT
>CAVHAH010000177.1:0-3933 GCA_963633785.1 bacterium | reverse complement strand
CGCTACGAGTATGAAGCCGCGATTTCCGCCGCCAAGATGGCGGAACACGACCACATCCGCATCGGTTCGATTCCGACCATGATCAATTACCACATCACGGATTTGCTGGCGAATTTTCAGAAGAGCAACCCCGGCATTTCCGTGGACGTTTTCGAGGGCGACACGCTTGAATTAACGAGAATGCTCCGATCGGGGCAATGCGATCTCGCCTTTCTGCGGCAAACCGAGGAAAGTGCGGATGATTTGAATAAGCTGCCGTTCAAGAGCGACCAGATTGTGGCCATCATGTCCCGAAAGCATCCCTTCGCTTCACGCAATTTTATTCACATGGAACAGTTGAAAAACGAGCCGCTGATTCTGTTGAATCGAAACACCTATATGTATTCGCTTTGCGTGAATACCTGCAAAAAGGCGGGCTTTGAACCCCACGTTATGCTGACCATGCATCGCGCCGACAATATGCTGGATTTTGTTCGCAAGGGCATGGGCATTGCATTGCTGAACAGAGGGCCGACCGAATCCATGCTGACGGACGACATTGTTGCCGTGGATATCGAGCCGAGAATTATCACCCGCGTGGCGCTGGCGTATTCCAAAAACAAGCAGCTGAATGCGGGCGCGAAGCGGTTCATCAACATGATTCAGATTGCCGGCCGATAATTCCCTTCTTACATAACGAGACTTGCGATACAGCCGTGTATCGCAAGTTTTTTTGCCCTTTTTTCGAGGCCGAATTGCAGTTTTCTTAAATGAATTTGCAAAGCAGATTTTATCGTTTTTGTAATCACTTTTGCATTTTTTGCATAAATTCCATCGAAATTCGGTTTGATTTCGGTCAAATTGACACTTAATATAAATACGGATGAATAAAACCGACCAAAGCTTCCGCAAACAAAAGGAGTTGATTTTCATGAAGAAGCTGGGTATCTTGGTTCTTTCTTCAATGCTGGCCATGTCTATGTTCGGCACGGCGCTGGGCGAAGGCACCCCTCAGGTGAACGTTGAAAGCACGATTTTCGCAACGGCCGACACCGAAGGATTCTCCACGCTGAAGGCTTTCACCGACAGCGAACTGACCGTTCCCGGACAGCCGCTCACTTACACGGGCGAAGCGGTTATTCAAATCGTTACCCCCGACGGAACGCCCGTTGACGACAGCAAGGTTGACCTGAGCAATGCTCATGTTGCCCTGGTGGACGGCGACGGCTACTATGCCTCCGACTTCATTCTGCACGCCGATGCGCTGACGGGCGAAGTCAAGGACGGACAGGTGATTTATACGCTGAATTCCGACGACGTGGAATGGAATCAGTACGGTTACGAAGTTGCCGAAGGCGGTCTTGAATGGAGTGCCATCGGCGGCAACGGCAACGGCGAATATGCGCTGAACTTCGAGGTCAGCGGTATCACCTACGACGGCGAAGAGCTCGCTCCCGCTTCTTTCCGCGTGAATTACTACATCTACGGCCGTGAATTCACCGCAAAGGCGTCTCCCCGCAATCCCGCAGGTTCTGTTTGGGGTGCAGGCGGATACGACGATATCGTGATTCCCGAAGCCGCAGAGTGCGCAATGACCGAAGAAGTCGCAGTATCGGATGCGCCCGTATTCACCTGGGAGGGTGAAGGCGAAAAGCCCGTTCTGTGCGACTTGAGCACCGACAATTTCTACATCTCCTGGCCCGAAGGCGTGGATGCCTCCGCATTGACCGATGCAGACGTCACCCTGACGCTGAAGAGCGCTTACGGCGATGAACGCGTTCTGGTTCCCAACACCGGTTTGACCACCTTCGAGCAGAACGGTCTGTCCATTCCCAACGGCGAATACACCGTTTACGCAGGTCAGAACGTCACGCAGATTTCCGTGAATCTGGTTTTGTGGGCGGCTGCTCCCGTATACAATGAATTGACCATTCAGGTGGGCGGCGAGAACCCCGTTGAAGAAACTTTTGACATCGCTTCCGTTTACACCCACATGGTGCAGACCGGCGGCGGCCTTGATATTCAGGGCAAGACCGTTACGGTTGTTTGCATCTACGGCATCGAAAACATCGAAGAACTGAGCGCTTCCGACGTCTTCGACGATGTGACCTACCGCTATGTTTACCGTGAAGGCGAAGGCAGAGACGCCGTTGAAAAGCTGTTCCTGACAGATGACGGCAACGGCGGATTCGCAGTTACCGAAAACAAGGACGAAGCCACTTCCTATTCGGCAGACGAAGTGAATGTTCAGCTGCTCGGACACAGCATTTTCACCACGAACGCCGCCGAAAGCGTGGATGTTGAATACAACGGCGAGACCTACACCTTCACCCGCATCTTCAGCTACGGCAACGCCGCAGGTTCCGCTCTGAAGAATCCCGAAGGCACGAACATGAAGGTCGCTTCCGGCTATGTGATGACCAAGAAGGGTTCCTGGGACGATCATCAGCGCTGGGGCTGGCTGCACTTCAACAACGTCGGCTGGATTCAGCCCGAGGAAGCCGCCGAATAAGGCAACACTACCTATGGGCATGACCGGCGAATGGTCATGCCCGTTTCGGAAAGAAGGATAATTTTTATGAAATCCATTAAACGCATCGCCTCTATGATGATGGCGTTCTCCATTGCATTCTCGGTTTCAGGCGCTTTTGCCGAAGAACATCACGGTCCCGATGGCGAACAGCAGGGACAGCACGAACAGCAGGGTGGTCAGCACGGCGGAAATGTGACCGATGAAACCGTGGATCTTACTCAGGTTTCCGAATTCACCTATGGCGATCTGACATTGACCGTAGCGGATTCGGACATTCAGCTGCGCAAGGCGGGCGAAGACACCTCCCTGACCCTTCAGGGCGAGGTTGCCGATGAAACCTCGGGCAATTTCTCCGGCATGTTCAACAAAACGGTGGTTACCGTTCAGCAGGCCGACGACGCGGAAACGCTTGCCGCATGGATGCCCTTCACTTGGGCGGAAAGCAAGAAAATCGTTCTGAAGAGCGACGGCACGTTCATGCCCGACCTTGATATGACGCTCGCCGAAGTGGAATCCACCGCCGAAAGCGTTGCGAATGCCGATTCGAAAACGGGCTATTCCACCACGCTCACCGTGAGCGACCCCGACCACGCCTATCAGACCGTATGGGCTTACGGCATGTGGATGGCTTCTCCGTCCGTGAGCGCAAACGGCGCAATCGGTCAGAGCGAAGCCGATTACGACACCAACCTGTATGAGCCGGAAGACTGGGAAAACGGCATGTATTACAGCGGATACGGCGCACGCGAAATGGCTTGGGACGAAGCGAACGGCGCATGGAGTTTGACCCTGGATCTGGCAAGTGCAAGCATGCGCATTCAGTGCTACCGCGATGTGGACAGCACCGCATTCGAAAGCGAACTTAAAATCGGCGACGGTCATGACGTTCTGATTCCCTACGATGCCGAAAAGCAGTCCCTTTGCTTCGACTGGACGCTGACCGCCGAAATCGAACAGGCGGGCGAAGTGAATCGCGTTGTAACGCCCGACGGCATCGAGCTTTCCGTTTATACGCCCTATGGTTATCAGGCGGACGACACCTCCGTGCACTACCCCGTTTTGTATCTCATTCCCGGCATGATGACCTCCTATGACACCTGGTTCACCGGCGGTTTGGCCAATCGGATTTTCGACAATCTGATTGCCGAAGGCAAGGTGGCTCCCACGATTCTGGTCAGCATGACCCGCGACACCGCCAAGATGGATATGCTCGATATTTGGGACAGCGCCGACGAACGCTCCAAGTCCAACGGCGATGGCGACGGCTACATCAACTATGCAGACGGCACCGAAAAGGGCAGCGGCGTTGAGAATATGATTGCCAGCCCCGTGGTTTCCACCGTTATTCCCTTTATCGATGCCAATTACAACACCATCGCAGATGCTCAGCACCGTGCCATCATCGGCACCTCCATGGGCGG
>CAVHAH010000176.1:0-4408 GCA_963633785.1 bacterium | reverse complement strand
CATCAAGGGCAACAAGCGCCACCCGAATATCGGCAATCACGTGATTATCTATGCAAATGCAACGATTCTCGGCGGAAACACCACCGTCGGCGACCACTGCGTAATCGGCGGAAACGTCTGGCTGACAAAGTCCGTTCCGGAAGGTCAAACCGTGGTATACAGAGCGTAAATTGGGGCGTATCGACGCAATCGAAGAACTGCTCCTTTTGACAAATTCGATTCTTTCGTGTATAATAGTACCGAATCCATAGAAACTGCGGCGAAAGCCGGAAATGAGGCGATTTTCATGGGACATGAACATCACGATCACGAATATATGCACGCACATAACATTCCCCACGATCATCATGACGAACACGATCATGAATATATGCACGCACATAATATTCCTCACGACCATCATGACGAACACGATCATGAATACATGCATGCGCACAACATTCCCCACGAGCATCCGCATAATCACGGCTGCGAACCCGAGCACTGCGCTTCTTGTGCAGGCTGCGATCCCAAGGCGGAATTGGTTGCGCTGATGAATTACATGGTCAAGCACAATGCCGCACACGCCAACGAGTTGGTTACGCTTGCAGGCAAACTGCGTGATATGGGCGACGGCATGGCGGCCGCTCAGGTTATGGAAGCCGTTTCCGATTTCGAAAAGGGAAATATGCGCCTGAGTGCCGTGTTGGCATCGATGACGCCTCCGAAAATGTAACCGTCTATAGGAAAGGAAGCAATCAAAATGTGTCTTTCAACCGTTTATCGCGGCGAGAAAAAGCCCGGCAATGAGATTTTGCAAAACGTTATGCTGATTGATGCGCATGACAACGAAATTACGCTGACCGATATTCTCGGAAGAGAAGCAAAGGTTTTCGGAACCATCGCCCATGCGGATTTGACCGGCGGATATGTGATTGTGAAAGAAAAGAATTAAGGCAACACCGCACAATTCGGCGGCAACGCTGAATGCGCCTTTTGCGGTATCTGGAAGCTGCAAAAATCTCGATTTACCTCCAGTAAACCTTCACTTTTTGCAATTCCATCTACCACAAAATTCACTATTCATCGTACCACCTCATTTGTACGGTGTTACCTTATAATTCCGAAAGGAGTATGTACTATGCTGACTCAAGCCCCCAAGGGTACCGTGGATATGCTTCCGAAGGATGCGCATCGCTGGCAGTTCATTCAGGACAACATGCGCCGTGTTTGTGCATTGGCAGGCTATCGGGAGATTCGTACCCCTATTTTTGAACACACGGAGCTGTTCCAGCGTGGCGTGGGCGATACGACCGACGTGGTTCAAAAGGAAATGTACACATTCAACGACAAGGGCAATCGCTCAATCACGCTCAAGCCCGAAGGCACGGCAGGTGCGGTGCGCGCGTTGATTGAATCGCATTTGTATGCCGAAGCGCTGCCTGTGAAGCTGTATTATTCGGCGTGCCCGTGCTTCCGCTACGAGAAGCCGCAGGCGGGCCGTTTGCGCCAGTTCCACCAGAACGGCGTGGAGGTTTTCGGCGCAAAGGATGCGAGCATCGATGCGGAAATCATCGACCTTGCCATGAAAATTCTGGCGGCGAACGGAATCGGCGATTTGAAGCTGAATATCAATTCCATCGGCTGTCCTGCCTGTCGTGAGGCGTATCATGCAAAGCTGAAGGAATATCTTTCTCCGAAGATGAATACGCTTTGCAAGACCTGTCAGGAGCGCTTTGAACGCAATCCCCTGCGCATTCTCGATTGCAAGGAGGATTCGGACAAGCTCACCGATGCGCCCGCAATGCTCGAAAATCTCTGCCCCGAGTGCGCGGAACATTTCGAGAAGCTGAAAAAGTATTTGTCCGTGCTGGGGTTGGATTATCAGGTGGATCCCAGAATCGTTCGCGGTTTGGACTACTACACGAAGACCGTTTTTGAAATCATCACAGAGACGCCCAACGGCAATCTGACCGTTTGCGGCGGCGGACGCTATGACGGTCTGGTTCAGGAACTGGGCGGCCCCGAATTGCCCGGAATCGGCTTCGGAATGGGCATCGAGCGCATGATTATGGTGCAGGATTTGAGAGGCGTTGCGCCCGAAGCACCGTCGGCTTGCGATGTGTTTGTGGTCACGATGGGCGATGAGGCTCGCATGGAGGGCATGAAGCTCATGAACGAGCTGCGCACGGCCGGCATTTGCGCCGACATCGACCATGCGGCACGCAGTATGAAAGCGCAATTCAAATTCGCCAACAAAATCGGTGCGAAGAAGGTAATCGTAATCGCAGGCGATGAATTGGAAAAGGGAATTGTGAAACTGCGTGACATGGAAGCGAGCACTGAAAGCGAAATCGCCCGAAACGAAATTGTATCGGCGTTGCTGTAAAAAGGAGGAAATAAACAATGCTTTCGCATAAGAGAGATCATTATTGCGGATTGCTCACAGAGGAAATGGCAGGGCAGAAGGTTCATCTGTCCGGCTGGGTTCAGCGCACCCGTGACCTGGGCGGCGTGGTATTCGTATGGCTGCGTGACCGTGAGGGTCTGGTTCAGCTGGTGTTTGACAATTCCGTTTGCACGCAGGAAATCTTCGATTTGGGACGTTCCCTTCGAAGCGAATACGTTGTAACCGTTCTGGGAACGGTCAAGAAGCGTGACGAGAGCGCAATCAACCGTGAATTGAAAACCGGTGCAATCGAAGTGTTCGTAGAGGACGCCGTTCTTCTGAACAAGTCCGAAACCCCGCCGATTTATATCGACGACAAGACCGATGAAAACGAGCTGGTGCGCCTGAAATATCGCTATCTCGATTTGCGCCGCCCGTCGATGCAGAACAAGCTCCGCCTGCGCAGCAAGGTGGTCAACTGCATTCGCTATGAATTGGACGATGAGGGATTCACCGAGGTGGAAACGCCGATTCTCTCGAAGTCTACGCCGGAAGGCGCGCGTGACTTCCTTGTGCCCAGCCGCTTGCATCCCGGCACGTTCTATGCGCTGCCGCAGTCTCCGCAAATCTACAAGCAGCTTCTGATGCTTGCGGGCTTTGACAAGTATTATCAGGTGGCACGCTGCTTCCGTGATGAGGACAGCCGTGCAGACCGTCAGCCCGAATTCACCCAGTGCGATATCGAAATGTCGTTCATCGATGAAGAGGATATCTATGCGGTGGTCGAGCGCGTATTCGCCCGCATTTTCCGCGAGGTGAAGGGCGTTGAAATTCAGCTGCCGCTGCCCCGCATGACCTGGAACGATGCAATGGAAAACTACGGCTCCGACAAGCCCGATACCCGCTTTGAAATGAAGCTGGTGAATCTGACGGACAAGCTGGCGCACACGGGCTTTGTGGTGTTTGATTCCGCAGTGGAAAACGGCGGCCGTGTCGAAGCCATCAATGCGAAGGGCTTGGCATCGATGACCCGCAAGGAAATCGACAGCTTCGGCGAATTCGTGAAGACCTATCGTGCGAAGGGCCTGCCGTATATGACGTTCACCGCCGACGGCAATGTGAAGTCCTCGTTCAACAAGTTCATGACGCCCGAAATGATCGAGATTGTTCGCACCGAAATGAATGCACAGCCCGGCGATATCGTGTTCTTCGCCGCCGATAAGCGCAGTGTGGTTTGGCAGTCGCTGGGCGCGCTCCGCTGCGAAATCGCCCGCCGTCACGGTCTGATTGACCACAACAAGTACAATCTGTTCTGGGTCACCGAATTCCCGCTGTTCGAGTACAGCGAGGAGGAAGGCCGCTACGTTGCCGCGCATCACCCGTTCACCAGCTGGTATCCGGAGGACAACTGCTATCTGGACACCGACAAGGAGAAGGTGCGCTCCCGTGCGTACGATTTGGTCATGAACGGCATCGAGCTGGCTTCGGGTTCTATCCGTATTCACCGTGCCGATATGCAGGCAGAGATGTTTGAGATGATCGGCCTGTCCAAGGAGGAGGCACAGCATCGCTTCGGCTTCCTGCTTGATGCATTCAAATACGGCGCACCGCCGCACGGCGGCTTGGCGTTCGGCATTGACCGACTGGTAATGCTTCTGACCGATTCCGACAGCCTGCGCGATATCATCGCCTTCCCGAAGGCCACAAGCGCCAACTGCCTGATGATGGACACGCCCGCAGACGTGCGCCCCGATCAGCTGGAAACGCTGAAAATCAAGGTTGACTTGCCCGCAGAAAGCGCCGAATAAAGCGCAACACACTGCCCACGGTATTGCACTGTGGGCAGTGTGTTTATATTGACATTTTCTCTCGAATTAATTATAAAGAAAAAACGAGGAGGATTTTTATGAAGAGGTTGATTTGCGTGCTACTTGCGTTGCTGTCTGTCTGCTCCACGGCCTTTGCGGAAACGTTTTCCATTCGCAACGGCATCACATGGTCGTCCACACCGGAGGAAATCACTGCGTTGATCGGTACGGA
>CAVHAH010000175.1:0-4469 GCA_963633785.1 bacterium | reverse complement strand
CATTCCACATGGCGGTCGAGCACGTATTTCAGCGCCTTGAAGCCCGTTCGAAGCATATTCAGATCCGGCAGTTCGTCCGCCCATTTCGGGCGCATCGAAAGCAGATAGGTTTCTGCGCCCTGCGGAATTTCAATCTCCGTGGGCACGCCTGCGAATACCACGCGCTGCCATCCGCCCTGAATTTTCGCGTGCGGATAGACGAGCATCGTATGAAACAGCCGCGCGTCCTTCGGTTCTTCGCGAAATGCGCGATCGGGCAGCACGCTGCCAAGCTCCTCCGCCAGCGTTTCCATGCCGGACAGATCGCCCGCCAGAATCAGCGTGCCCTGAAGCGATTCGAAAAGCATTTCCCGAAGCCGATTCAGGTCGATGACCTCCGGTGCCGCGGAGAAGTTTATTTCCTTATTATAAAGGATTTCTGTTAAGAATTCACGCTGTAATTCGTTTTCTGACGCTTTTTTTGCACGAATTTCGGAAATCGCAGAGCCTGATTCAATTCCCTTGAGCTTCAAACCGATGCTGCTGCGCCCGTTGAATGTTTCGATTTCGGGGGTGAACAGAACGTCCACATCGGTGGGCAGCGTTTGCGCCCTGTTTCCCGCGCCGAACATGATGCCCCGATGCCGAACGCCGCTCTCCGAAAGCTGAACCCGCAGGTGCGCACCGTTCAGACCGACCGTCTGCACCTGCGCCAGATAGGCGTCTTTCGCGCGGAACACGGGCGCGGGATTGCCGAATCCCGTGGGCTGAAGCGCCTCCAGCGATTGCACAAACGCCTCCGTGAGCTGGTCGAATGTGATTTCCGTGTCGTATTCCAGCAAGGGGATATACACATTTCTCGGCGTGTCGGCAAGATAGGCATCCAGGGATTCAATCATGGCGGGCAATTCGCTTTTCAGAAGCGTAAGCCCCGCCGCCTGTTTGTGGCCGCCGTAGCGAATCAGATGCTTTTCGGCCGCCGTGAGCGCCGCATGAATGTCCACGCCGGGAATGCTTCGGCACGAACCCGTGAGCACGCCCGGTTCCTTTTCGGCAAGAAGAATTGTGGGATAGTGGTATTTTTCAACGATTCTGGATGCGGTTAAGCCGATTACGCCCGTGTTCCAGTCTTCTCCCGCAAGCACAATCGCCCTGTGCCCGAGGAAATCAAACGATTCGAGCATGGATTCGGCTTCCTTCTGAATGCGGTCCTCGATGCCCTTGCGCGCACGGTTTTCCTCTTCCAGCTCCGCCGCCAGTTCCATCGCCCGCGCGGCGTCTTCCGTGCCCAGCAATTCATACGCGCGCCGAGCCGAACCGAGGCGTCCGCTTGCATTCAAACGGGGCGCCAGGCGAAAGGCGATGTCCGTTGCGCTGATTTTCTTTCCCGAAAGGCCCGAGGATTCAATCAGCGCATGAATGCCCGTTCTCGCATGGCGGTTGATGCGCCCCAGCCCCAGCGCCACCAGCACACGGTTTTCATCCTTCAGGGGAACCACATCCGCCACCGTGGCCAGCGCAACGATGTCCACATACAGCATCGCCGCAATCAAACCGCCCAGCGCATGAATCAGCTTGAATGCCACGCCCGCACCGCACAGATATCCGAACGGATAATCCCCCAGCAGCGGATCCACCACGGGGCAATCGGGCAGAACCTGCGCCGGTTCGTGGTGATCCGTGACCACGCAGTCCAGCCCGAGCGATTTCGCCAGCGCAACGTGTTCCACCGCCGTAACGCCGCAGTCCACCGTGATCATCAGCTGATGCGTTTGGGCAATCTCGCGAACGGCCTTCTCGTTTAAGCCGTAGCCCTCCGTGTGTCGGTCGGGCAGATACACCGTGGTATTCGGTGCGCCGTGGGTGCGCAGATAATCCGACAATACGGCGGAGGCGCTCACGCCGTCCACATCGTAATCGCCGTAAACGCAGATGTGTTCGCCCTGTTCAATCGCCCGTTTGATGCGTTCGACCGCGCGGGGCATATCGTTGAGCAGCATCGGATCGTGCAGCTGATCCACGGTCGGATTCAGAAACCGCCGTGCCTCTTCCTCGGAGGCGATGCCCCGCTGAATCAACAGCGCATGAAGCGCCTGCGGCATATCGCTCGGACGGGGAAACCATGTTCTCTGCGTGGCTCTGGGGGAATAGGTAATCATTCAAAAACCCGCTTTCAAAGGGAAGTATTCAGGAAGGAAAGCAAATCCCGCTTCGGTTCGTCGGACAGCTCGTTGAAAATCTCGTGGCGCAGTCCGGGATACATCTTTCCGGACACGTTTTCACAGCCCCGATCCCTGAAATTTTGAATCGCCGATTCAAAACCCTTGCGGTCGGGCGCACAGGGATCGTCTTCGCCCGAAAGGAACAGCACCGGCAAATCCGCGCGAATGGGCGCATTTTTGTCGTATGCGGCGCACATCAGCTTCACCAGCGAACGATAACCGTTGACCGTGAACGGAAAACCGCAAAGCGCATCGGCTTCGTATTTCGTTACATTCTCACGGTTTGCGCTCAGCCACCCGAACGCCGATTCGTCGGGGAATTTCTTGGCGAATGCGCCGTTTAGCAGATTGTCTAGAAAACGGCTCTTGCCGTGGTCGCCCTTGAACAGGCGAATCAGGGCAATCAGAACCAGCGCAATCGGTGCGGCGGAATTGTATCCGGGGCTTCCCGAAACCGCCAAAGCGTCGATTTCGCTGCCGTATTTCGCCGCATACGCGCGAACGGCAAACGAACCCATGCTGTGCCCGACCAGCGCCAGCTTCTTATCGGGGTATTCACGCTTGAACAGCTCCGTAATCTGATGCATATCGTCCACCAGCGCCGTGTCGCCGTTATTATAGAAGAAACCCAAATCCGATTCGCTTCGAACGCTCCCTCCGTGCCCTCGGTGATCGTTCATGATGCAGGCATAGCCCGAATCCGCCAGCAGCGTCATCAGGGGAATGTAGCGCTCCTTGTGTTCGGACATTCCGTGCGCCAGCTGCACCAGCGCCTTGATTTCGCCCTCGGGAACCACCGAAATAACGCTCAGCGGCAAACCGTCCGCACGGCTTTGAATCGTGAATGTTTTGATATTCGCCATTGTATTCACCCCTTTAATAAGAACGAATGGGCAGGGAATCATCGTCCGTGCCCTTTTTCAGCGACTGAATCCGAACGAAGTATTCCACCGTGTCGCTCGCATGAACCTTCACCCGATCGCCCACCTTGTGGCCCATTACCGCACGCCCCAGCGGCGATTCCTTGCTGATGATGCCGCTCATCACGTCTTCACGCAATGTGGTCATGATTCGATAGGTGTCCGATTCGCCTTCGTCCTCGAAAAAGACCTCCACCGTGTCGAACAGACCCACCGTGTTTGAATCGGATACGGGCTTGATTACCTTCGCCGTTTCAATCATCTTTTTCAGATACCGCAAACGGCTGTCGCAGCGGCGAAGCTCCTGTTTCGCCGCTTTGTATTCATAGTTCTCGCTCAGGTCGCCGAAGCCGCGCGCGGTTTTCAAATCCTCTACACACCTCGGACGCCTTTCTTTCATAATCTGGTCGATCTCCTCCTGCATTTTGCGGATGTCGACCTCGCTCAATTCATTGTACATGCTTTCCTCACCAATGATTCTCCCTGCGTGCAACCGCCTGATTGCCTTCGGGCACAATTTCCATCAATTCAAGATCGCGTCCGTCCGGATCGCGAATCCACGCCTGCTTGTTGAGATCCTTGCCGACCTTCACCGGCACGCGAATCGCAATGCCCTTTCCCGCCAGCTCTTCAACCGCCTTCTCGCAATCATCCACTTCCAAGCACAGATGCATATAGCCCTTGTCCTCCAAAGACGCTTCTGCATCGACATAGAAGAATTCAATGAACCTTCCGTCCGGCAGCATCACATATTCAATCAACGGATGCCCTTCATCGTCGGGGATGCTGAATACATGATGAAAGCCGAGCTTCTCAACATAGAATTGCAGCGTTGCCTTCATGTCGTGCGTGCGAAATGCCAAATGTCCCATGCGAAATTCCATACCTCATTCTCCCTTCATAATTCAAGATTTTCTATTGAATGTGCGATGATCTGCGCACATTGTTCCAACACATTCTGATCCCATTCGCTAAAGCGGTTCAACATCGCGCTGTCCAAATCCAATACCCCCAGCAGCCGCCCGTTCGCCATTAACGGAATCACGATTTCTGAATTCGACGCGCTGTCGCAGGCGATATGTCCCGGAAATTCATGCACATTCGCCACGCGCTGCGTCTGCCTTGTTGCCGCTGCCGTTCCGCACACGCCGCGTCCGACGGGAATGCGAATGCACGCAGGCTTTCCCTGAAAGGGACCCAGCAACAGTGTATCCCCTTTGAGCAGATAAAAGCCCGCCCAATTCAGATCCGGCATGAATTCATAAATCGCCGCTGCGGCATTCGCCAGATTGGAAAGCCAGAAATTTTTGCCCTCCGTCAATGCCCGAAGCGTTGAAATCAACGTTTG
>CAVHAH010000174.1:0-4506 GCA_963633785.1 bacterium | reverse complement strand
TGCCCTTGAGCGGCAGATAGTAGTTCATCATGGAGAACATGCCCTTCTTCATCTCTCCGCCGTACCATGTGTTGATGATAACCTGCTCACGGCTGGTGATGTTGAAAGCAACGCAGGTTTCGGAATTCAGGCCCAGGTCCTTGTAATTCTCAACCTTCGCCTTGGAAGCGTTGTAAACCACGAAATCAGGCTCGAAGGTTTCCAGCTCTTCAGCGGTCGGACGGATGAACATGTTGGTTACGAAATGAGCCTGCCATGCCACTTCCATGATGAAGCGGATTGCCATGCGGGTGTCCTTGTTGGCGCCGCAGAAAGCATCCACAACGAACAGGCGCTTGTTGCACAGTTCCTTGGTTGCGATGTCCTTCACGGAGGTCCAGGTGGACTCGGTCATGGGATGGTTATCGTTCTTGTATTCGGGAGTGGTCCACCATACGGTGTCCTTGGAATTCTCGTCTACAACGATGTACTTGTCCTTCGGGGAACGTCCGGTGTAGATACCGGTCATTACATTCACAGCACCCAGCTCGCTGACCTGGCCCTTTTCATAGCCTTCCAGCGTCGGCTTGGTTTCTTCCGCAAACATTTCTTCGTAAGAAGGATTGTAAACGACCTCAGTCGTGCCGGTGATGCCGTACTTCTTCAAATCGATCTTGCTCATCGTACATTCAACCTCTTTCTGATTTATTCATAATGGAGTCTCTTCGGGCTTCGCATTATGCCCTACTACCCGAATGATACCATAATTATGATACCGCAAATCTTTCCCAAAATCAACATTTATTTGCGCTAAATGTTTGTTGCGTTGTGGGTATATTCGCTGTTTTCCGCTGCAGAGAAAGCCGCTGTTATTCCCGACTTTCCTGAATAATCAGCATACAGCCCTTTTTCACCCGAACATACACTTTTTCCCGTTCGTATTCATTGCTTACGCCCAGCGGGAACGAAGCGGACAAACATCCGTTTTCCAAATTGTATTTCGCGCCCCGAATGGTCACGCCCTCGCACTTTTCGCTCAACGAAAACAGCGACAGCTTCCCTTTTCTGCGTGAAAGCGTGATTTCCCCGTTCTGCAATATTTCCGCACGGGTAATCCCGTCGTCCATTACAACGTGTGCTCCGCGTTGTGCCATATAGCGCATGGTCTGTATATTGGCAAACGTGTGATCAAACCGTCCGCCAAAGCCGCCGACAATCAGGAAGTCCAGTTCCCCCGCATTCAATGCCCGCTTCGCACAGAGCACGGTGTCGGTATCATCCTTAATCACGGGATGCCGCTCGATATGCTCCTGCGGCGGTGCTTCGGAGGAATCAAAATCACCGATTACGCAATCCGGCTTGACATTGGCTTCGTATGCGTATTTCCAGCCGCCGTCCGCACACAGGATTCTGTCGCCTTCCTGCGGCACATACGCATCCCGAATTCTACCTTCGCAATGCGCCGTGAAAATCACGGTTCGATGAAATGTGAAATCGTGAATCTCGCGCATTTCATCAAAGGAATGCAGCATCTTATCGGCATTTTCCTCGCTCGTTTTCCGACTGAATTCCGAATGATGGGCATCGTATACGCCATAGGCCCGCATGCCGACATGCTTCGCCCCGATAATTCCGGCGGGAACATCCTCGAACACGGCGCAATCTTCGGGGGAAACGCCGAGTTTCTTCGCCGCAAGCAGGTAGATTTCACCCTTCTCTTTGCTTCCGCCCGCAATTTCCTCTACGGAGCAAATCGCATCAAACAATACATCGATATGCAGGCGCTTCAAACACGGCTCGAACCATTTCGGCAGACACGCCGTGGCCACCGCCAGTTTGATGCCCTCCCTTTTCAGCATACACAGATATTCCCGTGCACCCGTTTTCAATTCAACGCTTTCGGCATACTCGTTTCCCGCCAGCTCCGACCATTCTTCGATCACATCCTGCCAGCGCAGTCCGGGCGTATAATGCTCGATGGTATATTCCGCCGATTGACGAAAGCCGAGCCCTGCAATTTCATGCGCATAGTTTTCGGGAACCTGCATACCATGCCGTGAAAACCATTCGACATCCACATTCTCCCAAACAGCCATGCTGTCCAGCAGCGTGCCGTCCAAATCAAAGATTGCCGCCCGAAACGGGATTTTCGACATTGCGCTTCACTCCTTCTCGCCCGTCAGCAATGCATCGGCACATCGCAGGCCGTCCACCGCCGCAGACAGTATGCCGCCGGCATAGCCTGCGCCCTCGCCGCACGGATACAATCCCTTGATTGCAGACAGGCAGTTTTCATCGCGTTCGATGCGAATCGGCGAAGATGAACGTGTTTCCACGCCGGTCAAAACGGCATTCGGATCGGCAAAGCCGTGCAGCTTCCGATCCAGCAAAGGCAATGCCTGTTTCATGGCATCGGTCACAAATTCGGGCAGGCATTCCGTCAGGCTCGTCCAGTGAACACCGGGGCGATAGCTCGGTTTCACATTTCCGGATTTTGTGCTTGCACGATTATTCAGGAAATCACCCACGAGCTGGGCAGGCGCGGAATAATCGCTTCCGCCGGCACAAAAGGCCGCATGTTCCCACTTTTGCTGAAAACGCATACCCGCCAGCGGATCGTCTGCGCCGAAATCCCCCGGACCTACGCCGATAAGCAGCGCACTGTTGGCGTTTTCACCGTCACGCGCGAAGTAGCTCATTCCGTTCACAACCACGCCGCCTTCTTCGCTGGCCGCCGCAACCACCTGACCTCCCGGACACATGCAGAATGTATATGCGCTTCTTCCGTTTGGCAAATGCACACTCAGCTTATAATCCGCCGCACCCAATGCGGGATGCTCGCTCGCCGAACCGTATTGCGAACGATTGATCATCTTCTGTTTGTGTTCGATGCGTGCGCCAATGGAGAATGCCTTCTGCGACATCGGCACCTGCATTTCATACAGCATTTCAAAGGTATCCCGTGCGCTGTGACCGACGGCGAGAATCACATCATCGGTGAAAACGGTTTCGGTAACGCCGTTGCTTTCGAGAACCGCACCCGTGATGCGTCCGTTTTCGGCAATCAGCTTCACAAGTCTGGTTTCGAATTTCACCGTTCCGCCGAGCGCAATGATTTCGTTTCGCAGATTGCGCACGACCTTGCGCAGATTATCCGTTCCGATATGCGGTTTGGCGAGATAGAGAATCTCCTGCGGCGCACCCATTTCATAGAGCGTATTCAGCACTTCACGGCATCGCAAATCCTTGATTCCCGTGGTCAGCTTTCCGTCCGAAAACGCTCCTGCGCCGCCTTCGCCGAACTGTACATTGCTGCACGGGTCAAACGCACCGCCCGACCAGAACGTTTCGACATCATGCGCGCGATCATCCACGTTCTTTCCCCGCTCGATTACAATCGGCGCAACGCCCGCTCGTGCCAAACGCAGCCCCGCAAACAGTCCCGCCGGTCCCAATCCGACCACAAGCGGGCGATGTTCCAAGCCTCGTGCCTTCGGAATCGGCAAAGTTTTTTCCGCTTCGAGAAACTGTGCATTCTTGGGAAGATGTGCAATCGGATGTTTGGTTTCCACATCCAATGTAAGCGAAAAATGCACATCGCTCTTATCTCGTGCATCCACCGATTTTCGTGCCAAACGCACCGAAACGATTTCGTCGGGGCGAACATGCAACGCCCGCGCCGCCAACGCAGACAGCGGTTTCTCGGCGTAATTCAAATCTGCCCGAACCTGTGCAATGCGTATCATCAAAATTCACCTTTCCGAATTCAGAATTGCGTTCGCCGCCGTTAATGCGGAAGCAAACGCCCATTGAAGATTGAATCCGCCGCAATCTCCGTCAACATCCGCGACCTCGCCTGCGATATACAATCCCCTATGCTTTTTCGATTCCATCGTATTCCAATCGAATTCATTCAGCCGAACGCCGCCTGCGGTCACCTGCGCCTGATCAAATCCCTGCGTTGCGGTGATATCAAACGCCCAGTTTTCCAGGAGATTGCCGATGCTTCGCATTTGAGATTCGCTCAGAGTGTTCGCCGATTGCGTCAGGGATTCAACGCCCGCCCTTTTCGCAAGCATCATTCCCACCCTTTTGGGAACAATGCCGCTGAGCAAATCCTCAATCGGGCGCAACGGGAAAACTTCCGCGCGTTTGCGAACGGCTGCCGTTCCGTTTGAATCCAGAATATGCACAACCGCACGGCATTTCTTGCCCGCACGAAGCATCTTGTTGCTTTCCCGTGCCAACTGCATTGCGGCGATTCCGGAGATTCCGTCGTCACCGAAAATGATTTCGCCTTTTTCGCTTCGCAGAATCTGTCCGTCCGCCTGAAGCGCAATACTGCATTCTATGCGCTGTCCCTTCAAGCCACGCACCTGCTCCTGCGGCGTTTTCAAAGCGGCGATTGCCGGAAAACGGGGCGTTGTCGAATGTCCCAGCTGTTCAAACAGCTTGTAACCGTCCGAGCACGCACCGAGCTTACTGCCCGCAAGACCGCCTGCGGCAATCAAAACCCGTTCCGCCTGA
>CAVHAH010000173.1:0-4547 GCA_963633785.1 bacterium | reverse complement strand
CAACGAAGGTCAGGTAACGGGCATCGGCAAGCATGAAGAATTGCTGCGCAGCAACAAGGAATATCAGGAAATCTACTATTCTCAGGTTGACAAAAAGGAGGGAGCATAATGTCTGCAAGATCGCTTGAAAATCTGGCCGCACGCTACGGCGGCCGCAGCTCCGATCCTACAAAGAAGAAACCGCAGGGCGGTCCCGGTCGCGGACGCGGAATGGCAACGGGCAAACCGAAAGATGCCGGCGCCGTGATTCGCAGAATCGTGGCATACATCGCAATGTTCAAAAAACGCCTGATTGCCGTGTTCGCCTGCATGTTGATCAGCACCGCCGCATCGGTTGCGGGTTCCTATCTGTTGCGTCCGATTATCAATCACATCGCCGACGGCAGCGTTCCCGCAAGCGAACGTGTCTCCTATCTGCTGCTGATGGTCTGCGTAATGGGCTGCGTGTATCTCGCAAGCGTTGCGGGCACTTACCTGCAAAACCGCCTGATGATCGGCGTTTCGCAAAGTGCGATTGCCCGCATTCGTGAGGATTTGTTCACAAAGCTGCAAACGCTCCCGATTCGATTCTTCGACAATGAATCCAACGGCGAAATCATGTCCCGATTCACGAACGACGTCGACAACATCGGCACGATGCTCGACTCCTCCGTGACCTCACTGATTTCCGGTGCATTCACATTGGTCGGTACTTTCGTGATGATGCTATTCACCAATATATGGCTAACGCTGATTACCGTTGCGTTCCTGCCGATATTCGCCCTCGGCGGCAATGCCTTGATGAAGCGCAGCCGCAAATATTACCTCGGTCAGCAGGCGGCGCTGGGTGCATTGAACGGCTATATCGAAGAGAATGTCGCAGGCCAGAAAGTTGTAAAAGTATTCTGCCACGAACAAACCTGTATCGATGAATTCAGCGAATTGAATGATGATTTGCGTGAAAAACAGCAAAAGGCGCAATTCCTGGGCGGCATCATGGGTCCGATTATGGGCAACACCAGCCAAATCAGCTATTCACTGACGGCAGGTATCGGCGGTCTGCTCTGCGCCATGAATCTTTTCGATGTCGGCGGTCTGGCGGTATTCGTCAATTATTCTCGCCAGTTCTCCCGCCCCGTGAGCGAAATTTCTCAGCAGATGAGCACCATTCTTTCGGCACTCGCCGGTGCCGAGCGCGTGTTCCGCATTATGGATTTGGATCCCGAAACGCCCGATGAGCCGAATGCGATTGCGCCCGAAAAGCTCGAAGGCCATGTGATTCTCGATGATGTCACCTTCGGCTACAATCCCGACAAAACGATTCTCAAGCACATTTCGCTCTACGCAAAGCCCGGTCAGAAAATCGCATTCGTCGGTTCGACCGGTGCCGGCAAAACCACAATCACGAATCTGCTGAATCGATTCTACGATATCGATTCGGGCAAGATTACGATTGACGGCGTGGATATTCACCAATACAAGCACGACTATCTCAGACAGAACATCGCAATGGTGCTTCAGGATACCCACCTGTTCAGCGGAACGATTCTGGAAAACATTCGCTACGGTCGCCTGGATGCCACGGACGAAGAGGTTATCGAGGCTGCGAAAATGGCGAGTGCCGACGGATTCATCCAGCGCCTTTCCGACGGCTACAATACCGTTATCGAAGGCGACGGCGCAAACCTTTCTCAGGGACAGCGTCAGCTGCTCAATATCGCCCGTGCCGCTCTGAGCAAAGCGCCGATTCTGGTGCTCGATGAGGCCACCAGCTCCGTCGATACGCGCACCGAGCGTCTGATTGAAAAGGGCATGGATCACCTGATGGAAAACCGCACGACATTCGTGATTGCCCACCGTCTTTCCACCGTTCGCAATGCGAATGCGATTATGGTTCTTGAAAACGGCGAAATCATCGAGCGCGGCGATCATGATGATCTGCTGGCCATGAAGGGACGCTACTACGAACTGTATACCGGCAAAAAGGAACTTGCCTGATTGATTGTTTCACCCCGTTCGAATTTCGGACGGGGCTTTTTTTGATTTCGATGTCTCACGCTTGAATTCATCTTGCATATCCCGTTTATTTGCGCTACAATAGAAGCAATTCACGGAATGGGAGGAATTATTTTGCTGATTGCCGATGCACATTGCGACACAATATATTGCCGTGCCATAAAAAATACCGTTTTGGAAAACTGCACCGTTACGCCGAAACGCCTTGAAAAAGGAAATGTCGGGCTTCAGACATTTGCGATGTTTGTCGGGGACAACGGACCTGCCGGCACGCCTTATGCCGACGGAAAGAAAATGCTCGAAATGAGCAATCAACTGGGTGTGGAAATTCTGCGAGGCAAATTGCCGGATGCGTTCCCGACAAAACCGATGGGAATACTGAGCGTTGAAGGCGGAGAACTGTTTGAAGGCAAATTGGAAAGGGTGGCTGAATTCGATGATCACACCCGCATTCGCGCCGTTGCATTAACATGGAACTGGGAAAACGAAATCGGTTATCCCGGTGCGGGCGGATCCGAAAAGGGCTTGAAACCTTTCGGAAAAGAGCTGATTGCCGAAATGAATCGGCGCGGCATTCTCAGCGATGTTTCGCATTTGAATGATGCGGGATTCTGGGATGTGGTCAATGTTTCCGCACTTCCGCCGATTGCAACGCATTCCAATTTGCGCTGGCTGTGCAATGTCAGCCGCAATCTCACACGGGATATGGCGAAGGCCATTATCGAGCGAAAAGGGTTTATCGGCATGAATTTCTATGCGGGCTTCCTTCGCAAAGACGGAACGGCAACCATCGACGACGTCATTCGCAATATCGATGCGCTGTTTGAAATGGGCGGTGAAGACGTTGTGGGCTTCGGCTCGGATTTTGACGGCATCGAAGCATGGCCCGAAAACCTGGCAAGCCCCGAGGATTTCCCGAATCTGATTGCCGCTTTGGAAAAACACGGTTATACAAACGCACAGATTGAAAAAATCGCCTACAAGAATTTCTGGCGTGTTCTGAAAGAAGCGGATAATAAAAGATTGCCGACAACCTGAATTCATTCAGATGATTAAATGAGGCGGTAAGCTATTCGCAGCCGAATTGTGCGGTGTTACCTAAAAAAGCACCATGTTCCACTAACGGAACATGGTGCTTTGCGCAACCGAATTATTCGGAAACGTACGGCAGCAGCGCGATGGTGCGCGCACGCTTGATCGCCGTGGACAGCTGGCGCTGATGCTTCGCGCAGGTGCCCATCATGCGGCGGGGCAGGATCTTGCCGCGCTCGCTGGTGAAGCGGCGAAGTTTCACGACATCTTTATAATCGATGCACTGTACCTTGTCCACGCAGAATGCGCAAACCTTACGACGCGGCTTGCGGCCACGCGGACGGCGCATGCGATCGCCTCTATCTTCAGACATGTTAGCGTTCCTCCTTGTTCATTTTCAAATGACGAATGCGATTCGTCAGAACGGAAGCTCGTCGTCATCCACTTCGGTGAATCCTCCGTTGGCGCTGTTATTCGCCATCGGCGGTTCTTGTGGCGGCGGCGGATTGTCGGTGCGGGGACGGCTGCCATCATTGGGACGGGAGTCGCAGAATTCCACATTGTCCGCAATGACCTCCGTGACGTAGCGCTTCGAACCGTCCTGCGCATCATAGGAACGCGTTTGAAGGCTGCCTTCCACGGCGATTTTACGACCTTTGCTCAGATACCGCGAACAGAAGTCCGCAGTCTGACGCCAGCAGACGATATTGAAGAAATCCGCTTCGCGAACGCCCTGCTGATTGGCAAAGCGGCGCTGCACAGCCAAACGCAGTGTGCACTGCGAAATGCCCGACTGTGTCGTGCGGGATTCGGGGTCTGCCGTGAGGTTTCCAACGAGAATCACTTTATTCATACTTCGCACCTGCCTTTTGCGGCTTGGTTGTTATTCGACCTCGGAAACGGGAGCTTCTTCGTCAACCACTTCGGTCACGACAACAGCTTCAGCTTCAACTGCTGCGGGTGCAGCATCAACGGTCTCGCGGGGCGTGTAGGCCTTGAGCGGTTCACGCTTGGCCGGCAGTGCTCCTTCGTAGCGGATGACGAGGTAGCGCAAAACGCTGTCTGCAATCTGCAGATTACGCTCCAGCTCCTGGGGCAGAGAGGACGGCGCCTTGATGTACATCAAAACGTAGTAACCCTCGGTCTTGTAGTTGATAGCGTACGCCAAGCGACGCTTTCCCCACTCGTCAATGCGATCAACTTCGCCGCCGTTCTTCTTCACGAGCTCGGAAAAACGGTTGATCAGCTCAACTCTTGCGCCATCTTCCAGCGTGGGATCGATCACGTACATAACTTCATACTGGTTCATGGTGTTTCACCTCCTTATGGACTTCGGCTGCGAACTTACTTCGCAGCAAGGATGCGCCAACAATGATTATATCGCATTCAGGCAATATATTCAAGCAAAATCGAGGAATTTATCAGAAAATTAAAGTCATAACCACCCGTTGAACGGGTGGTTTGACCAGGCCCTATAAGGGCATATTGCCTGTGGTCGCCCTCTAAAGAGGGCATCGAAA
>CAVHAH010000172.1:0-4550 GCA_963633785.1 bacterium | reverse complement strand
GTCCAAATCAATCACGCAAAGCGGTTTGCGTGTGAATCGGTCGAGCAGAACGTTGTTGAGCTTGGTATCGTTGTGCGTAACACGCAGCGGCAGCTGTCCGCTTTCGAGCAGTTCCATCAGCTTTCCCGCTTCCGATTCATGCTCAAGTGCGAATTCGATTTCTCTTTTCGCCGTTGCGGAACGATTCAGCGTGTCGGCATTCAGCGCCGCATGAAATTGCAGATAGCGATTGCGCGTGTCGTGAAACTTCTCAATCGTTTCGTGCAGCGTGTGCGCGGGGAAATCGCAAAGCGCCTGCTGGAATTTACCGAACGCCACGGCGGATTGATAAAAATCCTCTTCCGTTTCCGCCGCCTGCAGACAGAGTGAATCCCGTATGAAATCGTACATGCGCCACCAACCGCCGTTTTCATCGCGAACAACATTCTCGCCGCTCACCGTTTCCACCAAATGCATCGAACGGCGGGAATCGGACGAGCGTGCACGCAGATAAGCGGTAACGGATGCGATATTCTCCATCAGCGCATTTACATTGTGAAACACGTTGTCGTTGATTTTCTGAAGAACATACGCGGCATTCGCATCCGTTTCGATGCGATAGGTTTCGTTGATGTGTCCGCTTCCGTAGCGTTCGCACAGAATGATTTTCCCTTCCACGGCAAACTGCGCCGCAATGGCCTCTATCGTATTCATGCGTTCGCTTCCTTTTGATAAATCGTTCTGCCGCGCAGAATGGTCTGCGTGATGCGCATGTTTTCGTCTGCGATTGCAAAATCGGCGTCTTTGCCCACTTCGATTGAACCCTTCTGCTGTGCAATGCCGATGCGTCGGGCGGGATTCAGACTCGCCATATTCACGATTTTTTCAAGAGGGAGATCGGTGTGTGCGCGCACGTTGCGAATGGCATCGTTCAGCTTCAGAACGCTTCCCGCAATCGTGCCGTCTGCGAGGCGGCATTCAATGCCGTGAACGAAAATCGGCTGTCCGCCCAGCGTGTATTCGCCGTCTGCCAAACCGCCTGCACGGGTGCAATCGGTAATCAGAACCATGTTATCGCCCTTCATGCGAGCCACCAGCGAAAACAGTGCGGGATGCACATGGAATGTGTCCGCAATCAATTCACAGCTTACACGGGAATCCGTCAGTCCCGCACCCACAACGCCCGGTTCGCGGTGATTCAAGCCGGTTTGCGCATTGAACAGATGCGTCACATGGCGAACGCCTGCGTTGATGCCTTCACACGCCTGCTGATAATTTGCGGCGGTGTGGCCCATGGAAATCAGCATTCTGCCGTCTTGGGCGATTTCACGGATGCAGTCGAGATTGCCGGGAATTTCGGGCGCAATGGTGAATACGCGAATGATGTCGGCATACTCTTTCAGAAATGCCGCATCGCCCTTTCGAACGTGTTCCTCCGCCTGAGCGCCCTTCTTGGAGGCATTGATGAACGGGCCTTCGGCATTCACGCCCATAATCTGCGCACCGTTCCATGTATCCGTTGCGCTCTCCTTGAGAGTGATTCGAATCTGCTCGAAGGCACGGCGCAATTCGGCATAGGAAACGGTCATCGTGGTCGGCAGGAAGGACGTTACGCCGTTTTCGGCAATGCCCTTCGCCATGGTTTTCAGACCATCGTAATCGCCGTCGGATGCATCTGCGCCGAGGTAGCCGTGAATGTGAATATCCACCAGACCGGGCAAAACATACTTTCCGTTTGCAGACAGAATCTGCGCATCCTTCGGCACATCGCTTTCGGGAATCAATGCGGAGATTTTTTCATTAAACACAACGGCCATCCCATCAAGAATGGCCGTAGGTGTAACGATTCTTCCGCCCAGAATCGCTTTCATGAGAACCTCCTTACAGCTTTGCGGCTGCAGCCTTGTCGAGCAGAACAAGAACGTCGTTGTGCACCTTCAGAATGGAAGCGGGGCACTTCGGATCGATTTCGCCCTTCACCATTGCGCGCACCGCATCGGCCTTGTTTTCGCCGAATGCGAGCATAACAACCTTCTTTGCACGCATGATGCCGCCCATGCCCAGCGTAATGGCCTGCTTCGGAACATCTTCACGGTTTGCGAAGAAGCGCTTGTTTGCATCGATTGTGGAATCGGTCAGATCAACAACGTGCGTGCCCATGCAGAACACATCGCTCGGCTCGTTGAATCCGATGTGACCGTTGTTGCCGATGCCCAGCACCTGAACGTCAATGCCGCCTGCGGCTTCGATCATGGCATCATAGGCATGTGCATCCGCATCGTGGTCTGCGCCGTTTCCGCAGGGAACGTGGGTGTTCGCTTTGTCGATGTTCACATGGTCGAACAGATTCGTGTTCATGAAATAGCGGTAGCTCTGATCGTGGGTGCCGTCCAGACCGATGTACTCGTCCAGATTGTAAGAGGATACCTTCGAGAAATCAACCTCGCCGGCCTGATTCATGCGAATCCATTCGCTGTACATCTTTACCGGCGTAGAGCCCGTTGCCAGACCCAGAATCGTTTCGGGATGTGCTTTGATTACGGCGGCGATTTCCTTTGCACCCGCTACGGATGCTTCCTGAGCATTTTCGAAAATACGGATTTCCATATACAAAACCTCCTTGAATTATTCATTTCTATATTATATCGCTAATTTAAACACGTCAAGACAAGTCATGTTGCGTAGACGAATATGTAAATGAATCGGCCCGTTAAGATAAGTTTATGATTCGCTTTGCACCCTTCTCAGCCGAAGAAAAAAGTGCTAAAATCAAAACAGGGAGGGGAGAACGATGCATTATCAGCCGTATGTTCCGCAAAATATCGTTTCGATAGACGCATTGTACAGCCTGCATTATTTCAATTTCGAGCGCAATTATGTTTTTCCGGGCGAATCGCATGATTTCTGGGAATTGGTGTATGCGGATATCGGCGGCGCCACCATCGGCGAAGACGGACACTCGTTTTCACTCCTGCCGGGGGAATGCATATTGCACGCCCCGAATGCGTTTCATACGATTCATGCGAATCTTGCGCCGAAATGCAGCTTGTTCGTGATTTCGTTTGCTTCAAACAGTTCGGCGCTGAATCTTATTCCGCAAGGCGTGCATACGCTGAATACGAAGGAAAAGCGCATCATACGGCAAATTCTGCTGGAAGGCGATGCGCTGTGCGGTCCGGTTCTGGATATCAGCGATCTTGAAAAAATGACGCTGTCGGAGAATCCGCCGACGGGTGCGGGCCAGGTGATTGTGAATAATCTGGAGCTTCTGCTGATTCAGCTTCTGCGCGCGGAAAATCAAAGCCCACGGCGCAGCGCGGTAACGGACGGTCAGGGCATTCAGACCATGGTGGACACGGTGGAGGCATTCATGCGCGAACATCCCGACGGGTCGATTCACATGGAGGATATCTGCCGCCATATCGGCGTGGGCGCAACCACCGTGAAACGCTTGTTTCGCCAATGCCGTGAATCGGGCGTGATGGAACGCTATCAGAGGATTCGCCTGGAGGAAGCGTGCCGACGGCTGAGAACGGGCAGCGTGAATGTTTCCGAAGTCGCCTACGAGCTGGGCTATTCCAGCCTGCCCGCGTTTTCACGGCAGTTTCACAATATGCTGGGCATGACACCCAGAGAATACATGCAGACCGTGGACGATCGCATCCCGAGAAAATCAGAATAAAAATACATCTTTTGTGTAAAATTATGCTTTGAATACATGAAAACAGCATTTTTTTCAATGTTTATAACAGAAACAGCACTATAAATAGCGTATATTGTCGTATATAATGTTTGCATCACAAATACACGGAGGTGTGATTCCATGAAGAAGTTTGCAGCAATGATTTTGACTGCGGCCCTGTTGATTCTGAGCGTCGGTTCGGCGTTTGCCGAAACGGTTGAGGACGGCGTTCTCCGCGTGGCGGCTCTCTACGACATTACCACCATGGATGTTGCGCAGACCACTGACAACTATATGGTTCCGATGAACGTGTTTGACCGTTTGTTTGAATCCGAGGTTCAGCAGGACGGCTCAACGGCAATCGTTCCCAGCCTTTGCGAAACCTATGAGGTTTCCGAGGATGGCCTGACCTACACCTTCACTTTGCAGGAGGGCGTGGTTTTCTCCAACGGCAGTGCGCTGAGCGCATCGGATGTGCAGTATACCTTCGAGCGCCTTCTGACTGCGGGCGGCGTGAATGACGATATCCCGCTGGAGGTTGTCGGCGCAGAAGCACTGCAGAACGGCGAAGCGGATACGCTTTCCGGATTCACCGTGATTGACGATTATCATTTCAGCATCACGCTGAATGCCGCCAATGCCGGCTTCGTGGCGGAGCTGACCGGCCCTGCGATTTCCGTTGTCGATAAGGAGACCATGGAAACGGTTTCCAACTTCGGCATCGCCTGCGAGGATACCATCGGCACCGGCCCCTACAAGATTACCGAGTGGGTTGTGAATGACCACTACACGCTGGAGTACAACGATTTGTACTGGGGCGAGGAGCCTTCCGTAAAGAAGATGATCGTGTCCATCATTCCCGATGCTTCCACGCAGAATCTGATGTATC
>CAVHAH010000171.1:0-4586 GCA_963633785.1 bacterium | reverse complement strand
AGCAAACTCAGAACGGCAATCTGCGTATTGGATTCACCGGTCAACGCATCTGCAAAACTCTCCAGCCCGGATCCGGCCAGAACAAGTGCATCCGCAGAATAGCCCAGCAAATACAAATCGCGATCGGAGATCTGATAATCGCGCAAGCATCCATTTTGAGGTTCCACCACACAATGAAGTTCAAGATTCGGTATATTCCGCGTCACCATGCTCGTCAACGCATAGATCGGATAAAAGGAGACATAAACAGACAGTTGCTGTTCCGTCTCTTCCACGATTTTCTCACACCCGCTGAACAGCACGACAAAAACGAGCAGAATTGCAGCGATAACATATCGAAGTTTCCTGACCTTCATAATTTCTTCCTCTGTTGATCCTGATTCAAAAATCGGCGGCTTTTCAGCCGCCGTATATGACAATGTGAGCGATGTCTATAAGCCGAGTTCTGTATTCGACGATCATCTATCTGGATCTGCAGTTGCCAGCAGACTCTAGCGATTACCCGGAGACACGACGGGCCGCCGCAAACGTCTCCCTATCAATCTTGCACCGGATGGGGTTTACAGGACGAACAAGTTGCCAAGTCGTCGGTGAGCTCTTACCTCGCCTTTCCACCCTTACGCATTCAAAGAATGCGCGGTATATCTCTGTTGCACTCTCCCTGAAGTCGCCTCCGCCGGCAGTTAACCGGCATCCTGCCCTATGGTGCTCGGACTTTCCTCAAGCGTCAAGCGCCTGCGATCGTCTGGCATCCTCACATTTTACATCTCAAATGGAAATTCCGTGGTTTAATTTTCTTCGGTCATATAAATGATTCGGCCGCAGTTGTCGCATTCAACAATGCTGTTGGTCTCTTTCAATTTCAGCAGTGTTGCGCTGGGCAACGCCATGAAGCATCCTGCGCACTGACCTGCCACGAGCTTTGCCATCGGCGGTGTGCAGTGCTGCTTAATGGAGCGATAGCGTTCAAGCAGATTCTCTTCAACGTTCGCAGAGGCCTTTTCGCTGTCTCCGCGAAGCTTCTGAAGCTGTGCGAGATCCGCCTTGTATTCCTTGTCATACACCAGCTTGAGCTGATCGTATTCCGCCTTGGTGCGGGCTGCACGAACGCGAATCTCCTTCTGCTGGCGATCTCGGGTTTCGCTGTCCTTGCGCATTTTGGTAAGCTCCTGCTCATAATGTGCAAGCGTATCGCTCAGCTTTTCCATCGTCTGAATCGATTTTTCCGCTTCCGAGATACTTTTCGGAGGATTGGATTCGATTTCGGCGGTCAGCGCATCAAGCTGCTTCTCCAGGCGCTGTGCTTCATCGTTAACGGCTTCAAGACGATCCTGCATTGCAGCAATGTCTGCCTCGATTTTCTTCATATTTGCCTGCTGCTCCATCAGGAAATTGCGTTGTTTGAGCAGCTTCTGACGGTTCTCCGATTGGCGCATCTTGCTTTCAAAGCGATCCGCCTCCATATCAACCTGCATAAACTGCCAAAGGTCGTCTAAGCGCATAATCGATTCCTCCTATATCCCCTTGAATTCTCAAAGAGAATCCACAATTATCTTATATTGTACCGCATCTGCGGCTTTTTGTAAAGCCCCTGCCAGCCTGGAAATTGCCGGTTTTTCCGTTGCCGCATGACCGGCTTCAAGCACTGCCAATCCGCAATCCACCGCATCCAGCGCACGATGATACCCTATTTCTCCGGTAACAAACGCCTCCGCACCGGCTTCAAGCGCATTGCGAACGTAGTCTGCTCCCGATCCGCCCATAACAGCCACGCGCCGAATGATTTGATTCCCGTTTCCGTAAATCCGAACCGCATCGCAAAGTGCATTCTGCGTTTGATCGGCAAAACACGCCAGCGTTGCATCGCTCGTTAAATTTCCGACGCACATTCCGCACGCAAGCGTTTGAATTTCACGAAGACCGAGCGTTTCGGCCAATGCGTCGTTCACGCCCGGATGCACCGTATCGAAATTCGTATGCATCGCAATCAGGGAAATGCCTGCTCGAACAAGCGAACACAAAAGCTTGCCTTCAGAATCATCTTCACGCAGATTTTTTCGCCCTCGAAACATAATCGGATGATGCGTCACAATCAAATTCGCTCCAATTTCCTCGGCCCGTTCGATGACCTCCGCATTCAAATCGAGTGCGCAAAGAACGCGTTCCGTTTCCGTCTGCATACTTCCCGCCAGAAGACCGACATTGTCCCATTCTTCCGCCAGTTCAAACGGCGCAATCGAATTGAGAAGATTCAATATTTCACCGACAGTCGTCATTCAAACACGCCTCCCATGCCTGAATTTCGGATTCGAGAAGCGAAACATCCTCGCCGCCCCGAACAGCGCCTGCATATGCTTTTCGAGCGATTCCAAGCCGATATTCCGCATATTCCTCAAATCCCGAAGGACGGCTTTGCATCAGAATCGGCCCGACAAACTGTTCCCGAACGGTATATTGCGATTCGCCGCGCTGTGCACAAAGAATCACATAGAATCTGCGCCCGTCACGAACCAGTTTCTCATCGCAGATGCGAAATCCGAGTTGCGAAAGGTGCTTTCTTAATTCGGGAATCGCAACATTCGCCTGAAGAATCAAACGAGCATTTCCGATTTTCTCCGCATTCTTTTCGAGAATCGACGCAATCGTTTCGCCGCCCATTCCGGCAATCACGATGCAATCAACTTCCCGATTCACATCCGCAAGCCCATCGCAAACCAAAAATTGAGTTCTTTCTTCAACGCCGATCAGGCGAATCAATGCCCGAGCCTTTTCAAGCGATTGCTCGGAAATATCCGTCAAAATCGCTTCGTTCACCCAGTGATGTTCAAGCAGAAAAGCGCCGAGCCGTCCGTGATCGCATCCGATATCCGCATAGCGCTCACATTTTCCGACCAGCTCGGCAATACATTTCAAGCGTGAATCCAGCGATATACTCTTTCCGTACATCAGATAGAGTCCTTCAGCTTTCTCGAACGGCTCGGATGGCGCAGTTTGCGCAGTGCCTTGGCTTCAATCTGACGAATACGTTCTCTGGTAACTTTGAATTCACGGCCGACTTCTTCGAGCGTGCGTGCACGTCCGTCTTCAAGGCCGAAGCGCAGTTTCAAAACCATTTCCTCTCGCGGAGTGAGCGTTGAAAGAACGCCCATAAGCTGTTCCTTCAGCAGGTTGAACGCTGCGGCATCCGCCGGTGCGGGCGCATCGTCGTCGGGAATGAAATCGCCCAAATGGCTGTCTTCTTCCTCGCCAATCGGCGTTTCGAGAGAAACGGGTTCCTGCGCAATTTTGATAATCTCGCGCACCTTCTCCTCGGGAATGCCCATCTCTTCGGCGATTTCCTCCGGAAGCGGCTCACGGCCGTATTCCTGCAAAAGCTGTCGCGATACGCGAATGAGCTTGTTGATGGTTTCAACCATGTGTACGGGAATGCGAATGGTACGCGCCTGATCCGCAATCGCGCGTGTGATTGCCTGGCGAATCCACCATGTCGCATAGGTGGAGAATTTATAGCCCTTGCGGTAATCGAATTTCTCAACCGCTTTAATCAGACCGAGATTGCCCTCTTGAATAAGATCCAAAAAGAGCATACCACGACCGACATATCGCTTTGCAATGGAAACCACAAGGCGCAGATTCGCTTCGCTCAGGCGATGCTTGGCGTCTTCGTCTCCCTCTTCGATGCGCTTGGCCAGCTCGATTTCTTCCTCTGCGCTCAGAAGCGGCACCTTGCCGATTTCCTTCAGGTACATGCGCACGGGATCATCGATAGACGTGCCTTCCGGAACGGAAATGTCGATTTCCTCTTCTTCGGTTTCGGCAATCGCCACGGCATCCGGCACAGCTTCATCTTTAACGACTTCGATGTTCAATCCGGACAGCGTATCCAAAATACGATTAAACTGATCTGCATCCAGTTCGATATCTCCGAGCTGCTCGACGATCTCTTTATAAGTGAGTACGCCTTTTGACTTGCCGGTCTCAATCAACTCGCTGATGCGAGCTTTCATTGCATCCATGCTTTCTTTATCCATATTCATCGACATTCCCTCCGACCGGTGTCAGTTTTCCAGTTGTTCATTGATTTTCATCATTTGCTCGTACAGTTTTGCCTTGTCTTCCCTGCTCGCCGTTTTGATTTCTTCCTGAATTTGAATCATTCTGGCATTCAAACGGCTTTTTCGAATAGTGGTTTGCAGATCCTTCGCCGCCTTCAGTGCGTCTTCACGTTCTGTCGGAATCGGTTCATAGTTGAGCGCTTCCATCGCCGTTTGCAGGTTTTCCTCGGGCAATTCTTCCAGAAACCGATTGATATCTCCATCCGCTATAATGCATTCAACCAGTTTTTTGCGCACTTCGGAAGAAAAATCTTCCGGTCGAACCGCTTCAATCGGAATCAGCTTCTGCGAAAGCAGTGTAATCAGTTCGCATTCCGCAAGCGTTACATCATCGCTGTGTTCCTTAAGAATCGGCGTGCGCGCTTTGGTTGGCGCAGGCGCGGCAATATGGACTTTTCCGATCTGCGCAAGCAGCGTTTCACGGTCATAGCCCGTTTCATTGGCAAGCTTTCGCAGATAGTTCTCCATTTC
>CAVHAH010000170.1:3401-4658 GCA_963633785.1 bacterium | reverse complement strand
ATTCCGGGATATACGCGCGAACGCCGTGCAGTTTCAGATTGTAGCTGGCATTCAGCATACCGCAATAGGCATCGCCTCGGTTGCTGGTCAGCACGTCGATATTCTCTTCCGCCGCCGCAACGAACATCACGGGGCCGCCGAACTTCTTGGCCAGCAGCACTTCGGGGTGCTCCGGACCGAAATTGCCCAGATAAACAACCAGCGCATTCACGCCCGCGCGCTGAATGTCCTCAAGGGCGGGAATCACATTGGCATCGATGCCGCCTTCGACAATCACGGGGCATTCGTAAATTTCGCCGCCCTTTTTGCGAATCGATTCGACCACGGCACCACGGCGGGTCTTTGACAGCGCAATCGGGAAGCAATCACGGCTTACCGCCACAATGCCCAATTTCACACTCGGAATGTTCAGCATGATAATCCTCCTTATTCTTTTCACATATTCACGAAAACCGAAAACATGTGATAAACTTCCCACAACCTTTTTCCGCATTTATTATACAAGAAAGAAACCTATAAAATCAAGCGTTTTCCATGCGGGGCGGAAAATAATCCCGAATAAGGATACGCCGATTAAACGAGGCGGTAATCCGAGCAATGAATTTTACGGCTGAAAAAATTTCAAAAAGGGGTTGACAAACGGGTTTTCAGTGCGTATAATACATTCAACAATTAAATCACGAATTCAAACCAGTGATGAAGAGTAGTACCCGGCGCAACGTGCTTTAGAGAGTCCCGGACGGTGGAATCGGGATGGCGGGCAACCGGTGAATGGACTTCAGAGGGCGGATCGAAAGGCAATGCCGAGTAGAGACCGACGGGTTCCCACCCGTTATCCATCGGGGCGCGTATGATGGTACGCGTAAGCGAGTGGACGTTTATACGTCAATTTGGGTGGTATCGCAGAAGCAGAGGCTTTTGTCCCATAGTGGGATGAAGGCTGTTTTTTTATTTCCGAAACTCCGGCAAGGCTTCGGAACATCTGCCGCCCGAAAACATTTTAAGGAGGATTTACTCATGAATACCCGTATGATCAAGAAGGTTCTCTGTGTGCTCGCAGCAATCGCAATGCTTCTCACCATGGTCGTCGCTTCCGCCTCTGCGGAAACCGCCAGCTACAAAGTGGCCATTATCAAGCAGCTTGACCACGCTTCTCTGGATGAAATTGCCGACGCCGTTGCGGCGCGCCTGGATGAAATTGCCGCTGAAAGCGGCGTGACCATTGAATACGAAATTACCTCCGGTCAGGGCGACCAG
>CAVHAH010000170.1:0-3391 GCA_963633785.1 bacterium | reverse complement strand
TTTATACGTCAATTTGGGTGGTATCGCAGAAGCACCGGCTTTTGTCCCATAATAGGGATGAAAGCCGTTTTTATTTTCCAAAGTTCCGGCAAAACCTTGGAACATCTGCCACCCGAAAACATTTTAAGGAGGATTTTCCCATGAAGACTCGTATGATCAAAAAGGTTCTCTGTGTACTCGCCGCTATTGCTATGCTCTTCGCCATGACCGCTTCGGCGGAAACCGCCGCTTATAAAGTTGCGATCGTCAAGCAGCTCGACCACGCTTCTCTGGATGAAATCGCGAATGCGATTGCCGCACGTCTGAAAGAGATTGCCGCTGAAAACGGCGTGACGATTGAATACGAAATCACCTCCGGCCAGAACGACCAGACCATTCTCAAGCAGCTCACCGATCAGGCGATTGCCGACGGCGTGAATGCCATTATCCCGATTGCCACTTCCGCTGCGCAGATTGCCGCCGTTTCCGCAGAAGATTCCGCAACGCCCGTGGTATTTGCGGCCATCTCCGATCCCGAAGCCGCAGGCCTGACCGGCATTCCCTATGTAACCGGCACGAGCGATGCTCTGAACACCGCATTCATCTGCGACATGATGCTTGCGCAGAATCCGGATTTGACGAAGGTCGGCTTGCTGTATTCTCTGTCCGAAACCAACTCCGCAAAGCCGATTGCCGATGCGAAGGCCTATTTCGACGAGAAGGGCATCGCCTACGTTGAACAGACCGCCAACACGAACGACGAAGTGGTCGCCGCCGCAGCCGCACTGATTGCCGAAGGCGTTGACGCCATCTTCACTCCCACCGACAATGTGGTCATGGCCGCCGAATTGGCGATTTACGAATCCCTCGCCGAAGCGGGCATCCCCCACTACGCAGGCGCCGATTCCTTCGTTCGCAACGGCGCATTCGCAACCTGCGGCGTGAACTACACCTCCCTCGGTGAAGAAACCGCCAATCTCGCCTACACCGCAATGACCGAAGGCATGGATGCTCTTGAAGACTACTACCTGATGGACGGCGGAATCATCACCGTGAATACCGAAACCGCCGAGGCAATCGGCATCGACACCTCCGTTTTCGCCGATATGGGCGAGCTGGTCGAAGTCGGCACCACCATGGAATAATTCTTCTGAAATCACCCAAACGGACGGGAGAACGGATTCTCCCGTCCTTGAACTGTGTTTATCCGAAAGGAGCGAATTCACTTGCTCATTATCACGCAAACCGCCCTGGAGCTGGGCTTTCTGTATGCGCTGGTCGCAATGGCTTTGTACCTGAGCTTCCGAACGCTGGATATTGCGGATATGTCCACCGACGGCTGCTTTGTGCTGGGAGCGGCGGTGTCCGTAACCGTGGCGGCTGCGGGGCATCCGTTTCTTGCGATTCCCGCGGCGATGATTGCAGGCGCCTGTGCCGGTTTCGTGACTGCACTGCTGCAAACAAGGCTGGGCGTGCCGAGTATTCTGGCGGGCATTGTGACGAACACGGGATTATACACCGTGAATCTGATGGCAATGGGCTGGAAATCCAACAAAAGTCTGCTGGGCGTGGATACCATCTTCTCGCTTTTGAAGGATACACAGCTCTTCGGCGATTGGTATAAACTGGTGCCCGCCGCATTCGCCACGATTCTCGCGGCCGTTTTGCTTCGGCTCTTCCTCGCCACCCGATTGGGTCTTTCCATTCGCGCAACGGGCGATAACCGCGACATGGTGCGCGCCTCCTCGCTGAATCCCGCATTCACCGTAAGCGTGGGGCTTTGCATTTCCAATGCGCTTACCGCATTGTCGGGCGCCATGGTCGGTCAGTATCAGAAGACCGTGGATATCAATTCGGGAACGGGCATTGTGGTTATCGGTCTGGCGTGTTTAATCATCGGCGAAACCGTTCTGGGCAAGAAATCCGTTACGAAGGGCATTCTCGCCACAATCGTCGGTTCGATTCTGTATCGTTTTCTCTATGCGATTATCTTCTACACGCGCATCGTTCCGGTGGATTGCCTGAAGCTGCTCACAGCCGTCATCGTGGCGCTCGCCATCGCATTCCCGACCATCAAAAAGCAGTTCGCGCTGCGCAGCCGCATATCCAGACACAGGAGGGATAAGAAGAATGCTTGATTTGAATAATATCACCATCACCTTCAATCCCGGCTCGCCCGATGAAAAGCGCGCGCTGGACAATCTTTCGCTTCACCTGGACGAAGGCGATTTCGTTACGATTGTCGGTTCAAACGGTGCGGGAAAATCCACGCTGTTCAACGCCATCGGCGGCAGTTTCTTCGTTGATTCCGGTTCCGTTCTGCTGGACGGGCAGGACATCACATTCATGGCGGAACACAACCGCAGCCGCATGATCGGCAGACTCTTTCAGGATCCGCTTCGAGGCACTGCGCCGCACATGACCATTGAGGAAAACCTTGTGCTGGCGTATCTGCGTTCCTCGCACGGCAATCCGTTCAGCCATACCACGAGCCGTGACCGCGAGCGTTTCCGCGAATGCCTTGCGCAGTTGGATATGGGGCTTGAAAACCGTATGCGTCAACCGGTCGGCATGCTTTCGGGCGGTCAGCGGCAGGCGCTCACGCTTTTGATGGCCACGATGGTTACGCCGAAACTGCTTTTGCTCGATGAACACACCGCCGCACTCGATCCCGCAACGGCGGAAAAGGTGCTGGAAATCACGCAGAAGACGGTGGCTTCGGGGAACATCACCTGCCTGATGATTACCCACAACATGACGCAGGCGCTCACGCTCGGCAACCGCACTTTGATGATGTCCAACGGGCGAATCGTGCTGGATGTATCCGGAGCGGAGCGAGACAGCATGACCGTGGACGATTTGATTCGCAGATTCAAAATCGGCAGCGGCGAAGCGCTCGACAACGACAGAATCCTGCTTTCCTAAAAAATATCGGGAGAAGGCAATCAACCTTCTCCCGATATTTTTTAATCCGATTCTCCGTTTTTGATATTCAGCGTGATTTCACCCTCATGCTTGGGATTGAACGCAAACGATAACAGCACGTTCTTTTCAATCGCCGCAAAATAATTCGGCTTTTGCGGAAGCTCCTTGAGCAGCTGCCGAAGCGTGCGCATCACGGCGTATTCGTGTTTGCAATGCATCGTCAGATAGCAATCACACGTCAGCGCGCGAATATTCGTTCCGTCGAATCCGAATGCGATTTCGTAAAAGCGTGTTCCCCGAACGATGGCCCGTCCGCATTCACCGTCAAGTTCCAGATAAACCACCCGATTTTCATGGAAATAGCCCGTTCCCCGTTCGATTGCGCCCGAATCGAATTCCGCCCGTTCGAGGTTTTCAAGCGGGAATGTGCTGTTGTCCGAGCCGACGATATAATCGTCCTCCGCCTTTTCGGGGGCTTTGAACCATG
>CAVHAH010000169.1:4202-4664 GCA_963633785.1 bacterium | reverse complement strand
GTACGCCGGTCAATCCACATTTATGGTGGAAATGAGCGAAATGGCAACCATTCTGAAATTCGCAACGGAGAAGAGTCTGTTGATTCTCGATGAAGTCGGCAGGGGAACTTCTACATTTGACGGAATGTCCATTGCATGGGCGGCCGTTGAACACATCGCCAATCCGAAATGCGGCGCACGAACGCTGTTTGCCACCCATTATCACGAGCTGTCCGAAATGGAAGGAACGCTTGAAGGCGTGGTGAATTATCGAATTACTGCGAGAGAGCAGGGTGAAGATGTGATTTTCCTTCGGAAAATCGTATCGGGCGGTGCGGATCGCAGTTACGGCGTGGCTGTTGCGAAGCTTGCGGGACTTCCGAAAAGCGTGATTTCCCGTGCGCGGCAAATTATGGCACGATTGGAAGTTGACAGTCAGGCGAACGGTTCCATCGGAAAACGCATTCTCGAGAATCGAAAAGG
>CAVHAH010000169.1:0-4192 GCA_963633785.1 bacterium | reverse complement strand
ATTAGATGCAGCCACCGTTGGAAGAATTGCCGCAGGAGAAGTTGTGGAACGCCCTGCTTCGGTGGTCAAGGAACTGATTGAAAATTCACTGGATGCCGGCGCAACGGCCATCACTGTCGAAATGCGTGCCGGAGGCATTGAAATGTTGCGAGTAACCGATAACGGTTGTGGCATTGAGCCGAATCAGGTGCGCCTTGCATTTGAAAATCACGCAACATCCAAGCTTCAAACGGCGGAACAGCTCGATGATATTCGAACGCTCGGATTTCGAGGCGAAGCACTTCCGTCCATTGCGGCAGTATCCCACGTGGAAATGATTACGCGCGCACGAGGACAGGAATCGGGCGTAAAGCTGAATATTGACGGGGGACAAGATTTGCGCGTGACGGAGGTGGGCTGCCCGGAAGGAACCACCATCGTAATGCGTGATTTGTTCTACAACATTCCCGTTCGCCGTGCTTTTTTGAAAAAGCCCAATTACGAAGCGGGATTGATTAGCGACGTAGTGGCACGCATGATGCTCGGAAATCCGAAAATTTCAATGCGGTTGATGAATAACGGCAATACCGTATACCATACATTCGGAGACGGTAAGCTTCGGCATGCCGTTTTTTCCGTTTACGGGAAAGAAACAGCCGAAAAAATGGTTGAGGTAGATGCTTCTATCGGCGCAACACGCGTGTGGGGACTCATCGGAATCGGCGAGCTTGCCAAATCCACTCGCGCCCATCAAATGTTTTTCATCAACGGAAGAAGCGTGCGATGCGGTTTGCTGACACGGGCACTTGAACAGGTTTGCCGCAGCCGTGTAACAATCGGCCTTTATCCGATGTGCGCATTGAATCTTACGCTTCCCTCGAATGCGATTGACGTGAATGTTCATCCGAACAAACTGGAAGTGCGCTTTCGTGATGAACTCGGAACACAGACCACCGTTGAAAAGTTGCTTTCGAGTGCATTTGAAGGGGAACATGTTCTGGATTGGAAACGGGAGACAACACCTGTGCGTGAGGTTGCGAAAACAGTAAGCGTTCGTGAGGTTGTTGCGGTGGAAAAGCCTGTTCAGGTCGGAATGTTCACAACGCAAAAAGCTGATTCAAAGCCCGACCCGAAGCCGATTCAACCGCAAATGCCCAAGCTTCCTGGCGGAACAGACAAAACCGAAACAAAGACGCCCGCGCCCATCGAGTCGAAAAGATTGGCGCCGACACCTTTTGTATCATCCGCACGTTCCTTGCGTGAAAACGATTTTGTTCCGAACAAACACTTAGATAGACAAGAGATTGTTGAAAACAAACTTCGGTCTGTGAATAAAGAGATTTCTGCTGTGAAAGAAAGAACGGAAGAAATCGAAAAGACAAAATCGTTTATCGCTTCCGAACCCGTGAAGGAAGTTGCGGAAGCGGAAACCGCCGTAGCTTCTCCGATAGAATATCGTGTACTCGGCGTTGCATTCAAAACTTATATTCTGATTGAATGCGGAGATTCGCTGCTTTTAATCGATCAGCACGCCGCACATGAACGGTTGATGTTTGAGAAATTCAGAAAGCAAATGGAAATGGGTGAGGGCTCCCAGCGTTTGCTTACGCCGATTGTAATGCGTGTTTCCGGAAAAGAAATGTCGCTGATTGAGGAGAACAAACAGTTTTTAAGTGAAGTCGGGTACGAGGTCGAACGCTTCGGCGAAACCGATATTCAAATCCGAGCGGTGCCGTTTATCATGGGCAAGGCGGAGATTCGTCCGTTATTCATGGAAACGATAGGGGCGCTTTCGCGGTTGAAGAACGCCACACGGGATGCCCGCTATGCGGAACTGGCTCAAATGGCGTGCAAAGCGGCGGTGAAAGGCGGAGATGTGCTGTCCGACAGTGAAATCGATGCTTTGATTCGTGAAATGCTTTCAACAGGCGCACCGCCCACCTGTCCGCATGGTCGCCCCGTGGTGAAATCCATTACACGGCGTGATCTTGAAAAAATGTTTAAGCGAATTCAGTAAGGGGGCTTTGGCATGACGAAAAAGCCGCTGCTTCCGGTGATTACAGGGCCGACGGCTTCGGGAAAAACGGCATGTGCGGTAGCGTTTGCGCAGTTGGTGAACGGTGAAGTGGTTTCGGCAGACTCCATGCAGGTTTATCACGGCATGGAGATTCTTTCCGCAACGCCTTCAAAACGGGAAATGCAGGGAGTTCCGCATCACATGATGGGCGTTTTCTCGACAAATGAACGTTGCTCGGCCGCCGAATATCGCAATCGTGCGAATGCCGCAATCGGGGATATTCTCGGGCATGGAAAACAGCCGATTCTGTGCGGAGGCACAGGATTATATATCGATGCAATCACGCGTCCGATGCGTTTTTCCGAAAAAAGCGATGAAAAAATGCATTCCGAGCTCTTGTCCATGGCAGACGAGCCGGGCGGAAAAACAAAACTTCACGAGATGCTTGCGCAAATTGACCCTCAATCAGCCGCGCGACTGCATGAGAATGATGTTCGCCGAGTTGTGCGTGCCATTGAGATTTACCGCTTGACGGGAAAAACTCAAACGGAACAGTCTCGTGAAGACGCCCAACGGGAAGGCGATTATTCCGAAAGCATCTTTGCACTGGATTGGCCGCGCGATGTGCTCTACGAGAGAATTTCACGGCGTGTGGACGAAATGCTGGCGCAGGGATTGATTGAAGAAGTGCAAACCCTCATGCGGCAAAACGGCGAATCGCCGACAGCCGTTCAGGCAATCGGTTATAAGGAAATTGCCGCAGCGCTTGAAGGCCGTGTTTCGATGAATCAAGCGATTGAAGACGTAAAACAGGCTACGCGAAATTATGCGAAACGTCAAATCACTTGGTTGCGGCGTGATTCAAGAACCATTTGGATATCGGCTCAAGAAAAATCCCCGGATGCTTTGGCAAAGGAAATTGCCGAAAAATGGTATATCGAGAGGGAACGGAAGTTATGTTGAACTACAATAAAACCGTCCGTGCCTGCTTCGTCGGCTATGTCGTTCAGGCTATTGTGAACAATTTCGCGCCTTTGCTGTTTTTGACCTTTCAATCGCAATACGGAATTCCGCTTTCTCAGGTTACGCTTCTGATTACCGTGAATTTTAGCTTGCAGTTGATGATTGATTTTCTGTCGGTTTATTTCGTTGACAAAATCGGTTATCGCATTTCCGTGCTGCTGGCGCATTTCTTTTCTGCGCTCGGCCTTGTTATGCTGGCAGTGCTTCCGGAAATCATGCCGAACGCTTTTGTCGGTTTGCTTTGTTCCGTGTTCTTCTATGCCATCGGCGGCGGTCTCCTTGAGGTGCTGATCAGCCCGATTGTAGAAGCTTGTCCGACGGAGAATAAAGTGCGCACAATGAGCATTCTTCATTCTTTTTATTGCTGGGGCAGTGCAGGCGTTATCGTAATTTCAACGCTCTTTTTGAAAGCATTCGGAACATCGAGCTGGCGAATTCTTGCACCGATTTGGGCGATTCTGCCCATTGCAAACGGATTGGTGTTCCTCAAAACGCCGATTGCGCCGCTGATTGCCGAAGGTGAAGTCGGCATGAAGACACGTGATTTGTTCCGTACCAAGACATTCTGGATATTGGCGATTCTGATGGTTTGTGCAGGTGCAAGCGAACAGAGCGTAAGCGAATGGGCTTCGACATTTGCGGAAAGAGGGCTCGGAATCTCCAAGGTAATGGGGGATTTGGCAGGACCTACGCTGTTTGCTCTTCTGATGGGTTTGTCACGGGCGACCTATGGTCGGCTTCTCAATCGCTTTTCGCTGCGCACGATGATGATTTTTTCGGGTGTGCTTTGCATCCTGGCATATTTGATTATCGGATTGATTCCGTCCGCAACGGCAGGTCTGATTGGAATGGCGCTTTGCGGTTTTTCCGTCGGCATTCTTTGGCCGGGCACATTCAGCACAGCCTCTATGGAAATCAAAAACGGAGGCACATCGATGTTTGCGTTGTTCGCACTTGCGGGAGACTTAGGCTGTGCAGGCGGACCGACGCTTGCGGGAATGGTAGCGGGCGCAGTAGGCGACAATCTGCGCATCGGCATACTGGCAAGCGGTATATTTCCGTTGATAATGATTGTGGGACTTTTGATGCTAAGGAAACGCTGATTAAATCAGTGTATTCCTAGGGCGTGTTTCTAAAATTCCCTAAACTGCAATTTTGGCATCTTTTCCGCCA
>CAVHAH010000168.1:0-4666 GCA_963633785.1 bacterium | reverse complement strand
CACGCCGCCGTATTTGCGCAGCAGATCCTTTTCAATCGACCCCGAATTCACGCCGATGCGCACGGGAATATGGTATTGCTTCAGGCAGTCCGCCAGTATGCGCACGTTCTTTTCGCCGCCGATATTGCCCGGATTGATGCGCACCTTGGCAATGCCGTTTTCAATGGACTGAATCGCCAGCTTGTAATCAAAGTGAATGTCCGCCACCAGCGGCACGGGACTGCCGTCCACCAGCGCGCGAACCGCCTTAGCACACTCGGCATCATACACCGAAACGCGCACGATGTCCGCGCCCGCCGCCGCCATTGCGCGAATCTGCGAAAGCGTGGCCGCCACGTCGCGCGTGTCGGTATTGGTCATGGTTTGAACCGAAACGGGCGCACCGCCGCCGATGGCGACCGAACCCGCGTGAACCTGCTTTGTCATGAGGCACCTCCAACGGTTTGAATCAGATTTCCGAGATTGGCAATGTCGTGCCAGGTGAGCACCACGAACAGCACGATGAACAGCCCAAAGCCGATCAGATGCACCATGCCCTCCTTGTCAGGCGGCACGGGCTTGCCGCGAATCACCTCGAAGAACAGGAAAACCAGCCGTCCGCCGTCGAGCGCCGGCAGCGGCAGCAGATTCATAATGCCCAGATTCAGGGAAATCAGGAACAGAATATCGAGAATGCGGGAAGTATCCTGCCGAACCACCTCGCTGATGACCACCACCGTGCCGACCGTGCCGGTGACTTCGTCTGCGCCCTGACCGTGAAAGATTAGGTTTCGCAGCGTGTCAAACAGCTGTTCCGTTACATTCACCATCATTTTGCCCGACGCGGGAATGGCTTCGAGCAGATTGTAATTTCGCGATCGGAATGTGATGCCCAGCTGATAGCCGGTCGCGCCGTCTTCGCTTTCAAAAGTGTCGGGGACGACGGAAATATTGACGTTTTCATCGCCGCGCTGCACGGTGCAATTCAGCGATTCACCCGTTTGAATCAAAGCGCGCAGCGCCCGAACGCCGTTGATGTTTTGTTCCAGCGCTTCGCCGTTCACCTGCGTGATAACGTCGCCCTCCAGAAATCCGGCCGTCTCCGCCGCAGAATTCTGCGAAATCACATCGACGGTAGGGTAGACGTCCGCTACATAATACGCGCACAAAAGCGCAATGCCTGCCACAAACGCCAGCACAAAATTCATGCCCGGCCCTGCGAACACCGTTGCGATGCGCTTCCAGACGTTGGCGTTGTTCATCGCATTGCTCGCGGGATTCTCTTCGTCTTCGCCCACAAACGAGCAAAAGCCGCCCAAGGGAATCGCGCGCAGGGAATACTTCGTGCCCTTGCGCTCGAAACCGCACAGCCTCGGTCCGAAGCCGATGGAAAACTCCACCACGCCGATGCCGCACCACCGACCGACCAGAAAATGCCCCAGTTCGTGCAGCATAATGATGACGCCGAGAATCACCACGGACAACAGAATATACAGGATTTTGCTGAGCATTTAGAACCTCCTGAGAATTTCACCTGCGCATTCACGGGCACGGGCGTCCGCCGCCGCAACATCCGCAATTTCGAGAATCTCGCTTCTTTCGCAGCGATTCAGGGTTTCGGAAATGGTGGTCGCAATCGCACCGAACGGGATTTTGCGATTCAGAAACGCCGCCACCGCCGCTTCATTCGCGCCGTTGAGCACCACGGGCATACTGCCGCCGGCTTTCAGCGCGTCCATCGCCATTTTCAGCCCCGGGAAGCGCTCAAAATCCGGCGCGCGGAACGTGAGCTTCGCCAGTGCGGCGAAATTCAGCGGTTCAACATCGTAGGGCAGGCGGTTCGGATACCCCATCGCATAGCCGATCGGACCGCGCATGTCGGGTTTGCCCATCTGCGCAAGAATCGCACCGTCGGCGAATTCAATCATCGAATGAATCACGCTTTCGGGATGCACCACCACGTTGATTTTCTCAAGCGGCATATCGAACAGGTAATGCGCCTCGATAACCTCCAGCCCCTTATTCACCATTGTGGCGCAGTCCACCGTGATTTTCGCACCCATTTTCCAGTTGGGATGCTTCAAAACGTCTTCAACGGAGGCGTTCTGAATCTGTTCTTTGCCGTAATCACGCAAAGCACCGCCCGAGGCGGTCAGATGCAGACGGGCCACGGGGTTGTTCGCCCGTGCCTGAAGGCATTGAAATATCGCAGAATGTTCGCTGTCCACGGGCAAAAGCGGCTTGTTCAGGCGCTTCGCCTTTTCCATCACGAGGTTTCCGCCCGTGACCAGCGCCTCCTTGTTGGCCAGAAGAACGCGTTCGCACACGTCCAGCGCCGTCCAAACGGCATCCAACCCCGCAATGCCCACAATCGCACACAAAGCATCCTGCGATTGCGCCGCCTGCAGGGCTTTCACGCACGCATCCGCGCCGAAAAACCATTCGCAGAAGCGCAAATCTTCGGGAATCTCCTCCGGTTCGCACACCAGCGCCGCCGTATCGGGGCGAAATTCACGCACCAAATCAAACAGCTTTTCTTCGGAAGAATATGCCGCCAGACAGTTGGCACGAAACAGATTCGGATACCGCCGAACCATATCGAGCGTTTGCGTGCCGATGGAGCCGGTCGCTCCGAGAATCGCAATGGATCGCATGAGCATTCACCTTCACATCATCATCTGAAAAAACACGGAGCAGACCGCCGCACAAAACAGAATGCCGTCGAAGCGGTCCATAATGCCGCCGTGTCCGGGGAAAATCGTTCCGTAGTCTTTGATTTCGCAATGCCGTTTCACCAAAGAAGCGGTTAAATCGCCGATTTGCGAAAGCCCTGCGGCGAACACGCCCATGATTGCGAATCCGAGCACCGAGAAATTCGCCTGCGCATCGGAAATTTTCAGCGTCATGGCAATCTGCGGATTTACTTGCGCGCGGTCGAGCAGGAAAGCCACCAGCATCGCAAACAGCGCGCCCGCAATCAAACCGCCCACGGAGCCTTCAATCGTCTTCTTCGGGCTGATTTCGGGCGACAGCTTGTGTTTGCCCAAAGCCATGCCCGTGAACAGCGCAAAAACATCGTTGACGGAAGCCAGGAAGAAGGCAATCAGCAGTGCCGACAGCGCCATTGCGCTGTTTGGAATATCCTGAAGCGACGCGAGCATGGAAAACAGAAATCCCGGATACGCCATGGGGAACACCGTTGCAATCAGCGACGGGAAATCCACTTTTCCCCGAAGCACAATCGCACTCAACCCCAAAAGCAAGCCCACGCCAAGCGCCGAAGCGGGCGCATTCATGGTTTTCAGCCATTCGGGAGCGCCGGACATCCGCTGCCCCGCCTGAATCAGGAAAAACAGAACCGCATAGACGTAGCCCGTCCATTCGGCGGGCTTTGCGCCCGTGTTTTTCAACGCCCGATAAACTTCGAACATGCCGACGAGCATGGCTGCAAGCAGCATCAGCCGCAGCACCCATCCCCGCATGAATATGCCGAACAAAAGAACAACGGTAAAAACCGCACCCGTGATTACACGCTTGAGCATGGAATAGCCTCCGTTTCGTTTATACGCCGCCGAATCTGCGCTTGCGCATGGAATAGGTGCGCAGTGAATTCAGATAGGCCGCACGGTCATAGTCCGGCCAAAGCGTCTTTTCAAACACCAGTTCCGTATAAGTGGTCTGCCACGGCAGAAAATTCGACATGCGCATTTCGCCGCTGGTGCGAATCAGCAAATCCACATCGGGTTGATTGCAGGTATACAATTCGGATTCGAAAGCCCGTTCGTCGATGCCGTTCAAATCCGTTTCGCCGTTTTTCACCTTTTCGCACAAAGCCTTCGCCGCACGCAGAATTTCCGCACGTCCGCCGTAATTCAGGGCGATATTCAGATTCAGCCCCGTGTTGTCCTTCGTGCGCTCCATCGCGCGATTCACCGCATCGCGCTGTGCTTCGGGCAGACCGTCCACATCGCCCAGAATGCGAATGCGCACGTTCTTTTCGTCCAGCTCGTCGATTTCGGAGGCGAAATATTTCAGCAGCAGCCCCATCAGGGCATTCACTTCGTCTTTCGGGCGCAGCCAGTTCTCGGTGGAAAACGCATACAGCGTTAAATGCTTAATGCCCCAATCGTCGCTCGCACGAATGATTTCACGCACCGCCTCCGTGCCTGCGGCATGTCCCGCCGAACGGGGGAGATTGCGCTGCGTTGCCCAGCGGCCGTTGCCGTCCATGATAATCGCCACGTGTTTGGGCAGATTGTCCGGCGGAAGCGCCTGCTGTACGGCGGATTCGGAGGAAATCGGCACGGTGATATACCTGCTTTTTCCGTGAAACATATTCTGCATCAGTTGACTCAGCTTTTCCGCAAACATACATCCACCTCCGTTTTCCAAACGTCACAATGGGCAGCCTTGCACGGCTGCCCAATCAAATTATATTCGGATCAGACCGACATGATCTCCTTTTCCTTATCGGCGCCGATACGGTCGATCTCCTTGATGTGATTGTCCGTGACCTTCTGAAGCTCGGTTTCCGCCTGCTTCTGATCGTCCTCGGTAATCACGGAATCCTTCTTCATCTTCTTGATGGCTTCCATGGCATCGCGGCGAATGGAACGGATGGCAACTTTGCCTTCTTCCACCTGCTTGCGAACCTGCTTGCACAGTTCCTTGCGGCGCTCCTCGTTCA
>CAVHAH010000167.1:2971-4678 GCA_963633785.1 bacterium | reverse complement strand
TCGACAAGGCGCTCGTCAAAATGTTCCTTGTCAATGGTCACGCCATCGACAAATGATTCGTCGCCGAAGCATACTGTCAGGGGCACAACACGTACGCGCTCTTTCAGGCGATCCGGCATATCAACCGTGGAATCCACAACAATCTGAATTTTCAATACAGTTCAACTCCTGTTCTGTTCTGATTTCTTGCAATCCGGGCAATTCATCACTCATCTTTCTGTTTTCAAAACAACTCTTCCGCTGGTTTGAGTGAGATACGTTCCATGAAGAACGGCGGGCGTGCCATTGACAAAAACATGGCATATGCCGCCGGGGGTGTGTGTCGGATTGGTTTCGTCAACGCTGAGTTCTTCGGGCTTTATCACCGTCACATCGGCGTGAAAGCCGGACTTCAGATAACCGCGTTTGGGGATGCCAAAACGATCCGCGGTCGCGCCGGTCATTTTCCGAACGATTTTCTCAAACGGAATTCCGTAGCGCTTTGCCAGCAGGAAAAACTGCGGGAAGGTTTGGAATGCGGCGATGTTTTGCAATCCCTTTTCCTCAATCCATGCATCGGTCATGAATACGGAAAGATCGTCCTCCATCAATGTTCGGACGATGTCTGCATTGTAATATTTGCCAAGATATATTCTGCCGTTACGATTCGAAAGATTGACCAGCTTCAAATACACATTCAGCTCGGAAGCGCCTTCAGCAACGGCAATTTCTCGTATCGAACGTCCCTCATATTCCGGGTGGTCATCGGATATATAAGCGACCACCATATCCTCCCAATCGATGCCCAAAACTTTGCGGTACATTAAAATGGTAAGCTGCAGCTTTAGACGGTTGATCGGGCTGGCTGCCTTTTCCGGGCCGAGTACAGCATACCATGCAGGGTATACCACCGTGATCACCGATGCACCGTAATGAAATGCATAGTTATCAAAAGCGAGCGGAAAACCGGCGTCGCGCTCACGATGAAAAACAGCAAGCATTTTGTCCTTTAATTTCCAACTGCGTTTGCCGATGAAAATAAGGTGTGAATACTCCGTTTTGCATCCGGACTTTTTCATGATCTCCACCACCTCATCGAGTCCCAGTTCGAGATGGGATTTTTTTGTCAGCAGCGGATAATCCGCGCTGACGGCGGAGCAGGCGCGGGGATGAATGGTAAGGATGCCTCCATAACGGGCAATCTCTTTTGCAAAGGCAATTATCTCATCCTGCGTGGCATACCTGTCCGGTTCATACATGAAACCAAGCGAGCCGCCGAACGCACCGCCCTCCATGGCCTCACGCACAAAGCCCAACTCTTGCGCAATCTGTGCCTGCGTGAAGGGCGTAGGATCATATCCGGCAATACCTGTGCGTACCGATCCCTGACCGATGAGCGGCACGAGGTTCACATACAGTTTTCCCGCTGCCCGTGCTTTGAAGTCTGCAAAACTGCCGGGGTGCAGCGGCTCAAACAGTCCGCCGCCGAGTTTATCGCGAAAGGGCGTGTCCGCCGCCATGCCGAATGGAGAAAAGCTGCAGTTTCCGGTGACCTGCGTCGTGATTCCCTGCTGAATAAAAGGTTTGTAGAATTTTTCGGCATTGGGATGGTCATAGAAAAAATCGTTGTGGGAATGCGCATCGATGAATCCCGGACAGACGAGACAGCCGGAAACATCCAGAATTTTGTCCGCTTTCTCCGATATCTCGCCGCCAACCAACAGGATC
>CAVHAH010000167.1:0-2961 GCA_963633785.1 bacterium | reverse complement strand
CCCGGACAGACGAGACAGCCGGAAACATCCTGAATTTTGTCCGCTTTTTTCCGATATCTCGCCGCCAACCAACAGGATCTGATCGTTTTCCAAAAGTAAATCGCCTTTTATCGGCGGCATGCCTGTGCCATCGCAAATGGTACCGTTTTTAAGCAAAGTTCTCATCTCATTGCCTCATTGCAAATCTTTCATCGTAAATTACCGCTTCGCACACTAACACATGTTCATCTTTCAACGGGCTTTGGTGTTATGGACGGAACAAGGATGGTTGACCGTCCCCGAATGCAACACAGCAATTCCCTTTGTTATGGCAAATAGTCGATGGTTATATACTGCAATTCTCCGTTCACAAATTCAAAGGTGTAACCGTAGTCGCCAATATACCTCTCCGATTCCCTGGTGTATTCAATTTTTCTGGAAACATAGCCGTTATCACCGTCATACTGACTTTCCTTGGTTGGTGTTCCGGCGTTGTCGCGAATTTCTTCTTCCGTCACAGATGTCGAAAACTCAAATGTCAGAATTTTCTGCCCGTTCTCCTGACGCGTGGGCAAATAAATCTTGCTGATGTAGCACTCGGATGCCTTCTTGTTTTCGTCGGTGTCATTCAGTACATATACCTGTGCCGAACAATATTCTGCAAGCGTAATCTTAAATCCGCCTGATTCCGTCGACGAATTCAGATTGTTCCCGGCATTGGCAATGTCATCATCGTTGAATGGAACACCGTCATCGATCATTTCCTGCAATGTCGTTTTCCCCAGGGTGTATTTCTTGCCGTTGACGTAGAAATGCAAATCATCGAGATTTACATACCTTTTATTTGCATTGATGTCTACAGATGCATCTTCGCCGTCAGCCGAATTCGTTGCTGTCGCTCCCACTTTTTCCTGATTGGAAGAAGACAATGCGGCACTTTCAGCCAGAACCACCGCTTGATTTCCGTAGTTTGTTGAAAGCATCATAGCCGATGCGATCAGAGCACACAATATTCTCTTGTTCATGTTTTTTCCCTTTCTGTCGCTGAAATTTTGCGCATACCGTCTCGTACTTTGAACCGTCAAAATTGCCGATTGCTATCCGGATTGCACACCAGCCACTCAGATATGATATCACATCAAAACCAACAACAAACCAACGTAAAAACCTCTAACGCCGTCGTGGCCGATGATAGGATTGGCTGGCTTTCCGGGATGTACTCGGAAATTGAATAAGGGATGCTCGGATTCGTCCACAGAAGCCGAACAGACCGAAATCATCGAGATTAACTGGGACGACTTGCAGGAGCAGGGCGCGGAGACGATTGCCCAGGGCGACTTTGTGACCTTTGACGAGATCGCATTGAAGATGTGGGTGCCTAATGCTTTTGCGGCTGTTGAACTGACCGACGAAGACATGGCTCAGGGTTACATTGGCTACTATCTGATTGCAGATGGCTCTGCGGCCATAGCCGTGATGTATGTCGATGCCGGCGGCATGACACTGGAGGAGTACAAAGATCAGCTGACCCAAGTCGGCGCTACCGACATTGAGGACGTCGTCATCAACGGATCTGAAGCGGTAAGCTATACTCTGAGCGAGACCGACACGTGCTGCGTCTCCTTTGTGACCGAAAACGGATGTATCTTCGAAGTTTCCGGTTCTCCCGTATCCGACGAAGGCTTCGCCTCCCTGCTTTCTATCGTGATGGCTTCTATCCAGGCGGAATAATTCTCAAACGAGAAAATCAAGTGCAGCGAGGTGAAATTCTTGAACCACACCCATTTGCTGCCGAATATGCCATCGCGATAGGTATTCTTTGTTCAATCGATCGGGTCACCCGCTTTCTGTCGGTTACATCCAACGCCTTGCTCCCTGTAAAGCTCGGAAGACGACACATTTCGGTTTTTCCCGTGCGCAGTTGCTCTTTGGCCAAGCTTTAGTCGGACAAGATCTCCGCAAAATGAATCTTTTGTCCGTGTTGCCTTAATGCGGATTGTACCTGCTGTGCGGTGGCTCTTTTGCCCGTTGCGCCTGAAATGGCCGCAGCCGTACCCGCCGCCTCACCGGTCACCGAGCAACACGGAATCACGCGCAGAACATCCCACATACCATCATCGCAACTGACAATGCGCCCTGCGGCAAAGAGATTCTCCGTTTTTCCGTAAAGCGCACCATAGGGAACTTCAAAACGCGGTCCGCGCTTGCGCCAGTCACTGACCATGCCAACGCTCGAGTCAACAGACTTTCCGTCCGCATTTTCATGCATCACAATTGCTCCGCAAATGCTGCGAATCATGCGAAACTGCGGCATGCCCGTCATCAATGCAGGCTCAATGAAATTTGCATTACACGTTTTTGCCTTTTGCAAATCCTCTAACATGATTTGATGCGAACGATAGAGATACGCATTCACGTCTTCCGCGTTGTCTCCGGCAAAGCGAAGGTCGTCCCTTTCCGAGCCTTCCGCAAAATCTGTAAATCCAAGCATTTTTAATTTCAGACCGTCCTTGGTGGAAGCATAGTACCATCCGGCGATCGGATTCCCGACTGTGTGTCTGCGCGTGCTTTCTCCTGCAAGGCGATAAAGCAGTGCCGTTCCCGTAGCATCTACTGCGGCTTTACAGTGAATCGTCTGCCTTCCGCTTTCATTTTCAACATGAACGTCGCAAATCTTATCACCTTGCATCTCGACACCACATACGCGCGTATCGTAGAATATTTTTACGCCCTCACTCAGCAGCAGTCGTTCCGCCTCCAGCGAAAAATACACGGGATTAAACTGCACTTCAAAGCGCACACGTGTTCTTTCCTCAAGCGTGGATGATGCTTCCAGCCACGCAACGGGATTCAGGTCTTGAAAACCGTGCGGGATCGATAACCGCAGCAGTTCCTCGGCAATGCCGTAGGAAACCTGCATTCCCCGTCCGTCACACAGGGGCAGATAAACGGTCACCAAACCGCTGGTCGCCAAGCCGCCCA
>CAVHAH010000166.1:1208-4681 GCA_963633785.1 bacterium | reverse complement strand
GCATTCCCAGATCGCTGCGGGCCGTGCGAATCACGTATTCATCCGTCTGAATGAAATCATAGGTTTCCATCAGGGTTTCACGTTGTGAGCTTAATGAAGCGCGTTCTTCGGATAATTCCGTGAGCCTTTTCGCATTAAGGCGAAGCGTGCGGCTTGCGGAAAGGCCGATAATGGCATACGCAATCAGCATTGCGCCGATTACAAACAGCCAGAAGCGCGGACGTATTCTTCTATGCAATTTGAGTTTCCTCCGATATCGAACATACTGTTAATATTCTACGCTTCGCAGGCAAAATCCTTTATGTCATATTTATTTAATCGCAATGTCGGATTTGAGCAAATCTTTATGCGGAATTTACGCCCTTCGCGGCCGTTTATGTTATAATAGAAGCGGCAAGACCGAATTTATCACCACGGAACGGACGGTGCAAACACATGAATGTATACGATTTTGACAACACGATTCTGAAAGGGGATTCCACGGCCCGCTTTTATGCGTATTGCCTGCTGCGCACGCCTCGGATGTGGTTGGATGTTCCGGCGCAAATCGTGAACGGTGCGCTGTTCCTGCTGCACATTCGCGAAAAGAAGGCATACAAGCAGCGCCTGCTGCGGTTCATGCAGTGGTTGTCGAATCCCGATTCCGTGATTGCGGATTTCTGGAACAAAAATCTGCCCAGGGTGAAAATGTGGTATCGGCAAAAACACAAAGCAGACGATTTGGTGATTTCCGCATCGCCCGAATTTCTGATTCGTCCCGCCTGCGAACGGCTGGGCATTTCACGCGTGATTGCTTCCCCTATCGACAAAAAAACCGGCGAATACTTCGGCGAAAACTGCCACGGCGCAGAAAAAGTGCGAGCGTTTCGTGCGCAATACGGTTCTCAAACGCCCGATGAATTCTATTCCGATTCTTATTCCGACACGCCCATGGCCGAAATCTCCCGCAAGGCGATTCTGGTGAAGGGCGAAAAACTGCTCTCGTGGCAATAAACGAAAGCGCAGGCATGATTTTCGGCATGTCTGCGCTTTTCATATGTCGGTATATTCAGATTCTGTCCGTTGATGCGTAAAACGCATAGCCGCCCACGGTTTCCAGCGGCGTATCCGTGCGCAGGTGTTCGGAATCCGTGGCCTGATAATACAGCGCCGATTCCGACAATGTGCGCGTTCCCGTCAACACCGCATGTGCGGCATTCAGGCTTTCGTCGTCGTATTTTTCGCCGCAAGGAAACTGCTGCTGTTCGCCGAGCACCTCGACAACCGAATTGTCGAACCAGGCATTCTCAACACGATTCATCACCACCGTGCCCAGCGCCAGCTTCGTTTCGTAGCTTTCGCTTTTGGCCAGTGCATAAATCACGCGCGCCAGCATCACCGTGTCCCGATCCTCCGTATAGCTCGGAAATGTGAATGCCGCACTCAGTATTCCTATCGCAAGGCACAAAATGATTGCCCGCTTTATCTTCACCATGAAATATTCAACCCCATTTCGAAAAACATTATACACGAAGTTATGAAACAATTCAATCGTTTTGTAACATCTTCGAAATATCTTCAGAGTCAGGCTCAATCCGATCACAATTCGGCACATTTGCGGCACAATTCATTTTTAACACGACGAAATAACAGAAATTCTATTGCATTCAGCGAAAAAATCCGTACAATACGCATTGTGGAGGATGGATGCATGGTAAATGATATGACAACAGGGCGTTCCGCCAAGAAGCTGATTCTGTTTGCGCTTCCGCTGCTGATCGGAACGGTATTTCAACAGGTTTACAATCTCGCCGACAGTGCGATTGTCGGCAAATTTCTGGGCACAAATCCGTTTGCCGCCGTCGGATTGACCGGTTCGATTACGTTCTTCTTTCTCGGGCTGGTATTCGGCGCTTGTTCGGGCTTTGCGATTCCCGTGGCGCAGGATTTCGGCGCGAAGGACACCGAAGGCGTTCGGCGCTGCGTTGCGAATATCGTGTGGATCGGCATTGCCGTAGCGGTGATTATGACGGCGATTACCGTTCCCAGCACGCGGCTGATTCTGGTTTGGATGGATGTTCCGGACGAGCTGATGGAATACGCCTATGATTATCTCGTTTGGATTTTCGCAGGCATTGCCGCACAAATGATGTACAATCTGCTCGCCGCCGTTATTCGCGCGCTCGGCGACAGCAAAACGCCCCTGTATTTCCTGATTATTTGTTCCATATTGAACATCGCTTTGGATATTTTCTTTATTCAATCGCTGAATATGGGCGTAAAGGGTGCGGCGATTGCCACGGGCATCTCGCAGCTGATTTCGGGCGTTGCCTGCCTGTTTTTCATGGTAAAGCGCTATCCGATGCTCAAGCTCACCCGTGCGGATATGAAACTGCATTGGCCGACGATGCAGCGCCTGATTAACATCGGTCTGCCGATGGGACTGCAATTCTCCATCACGGCAATCGGTTCGATTCTTCTGCAAAAGTCGGTGAATAATCTGGGAACGGAGATTATTGCGGCCGTTTCGGCAACGGGTAAGGTGCAGAATCTGGTTGTGTCGCCGATGGACGCATTCGGCGTTTCCGCCGCAACTTTCGCCGGACAGAATTTCGGCGCACGAAAGTTTGATCGCGTGCGCAAGGGCGTGAAAGAGCTCACGCTGATGCTCTGGACCTATTCGGCGATTGCATTCTGCATATACTTCTTCCTGTCCCAATTCATCGTGTTGATTTTCGTTGACGCTTCCGAAACGCGAATCATCGATATGGTGCATCGCTTCGCCTCTATCAGCGGTGCGTTCTACCCGCTATTGTCGCTGATTTACGTATTGCGCAACACGCTTCAGGGCGTCGGCTATTCCAAGGTGGCCATGCTCGCCGGACTGTTCGAGCTGGTCGCGCGTGCGATTATGGGTCTGTTCATCGTGCCGAAGCTCGGATTCATCGCCGTATGCTTTGCGCACCCCTTCGCATGGTTGATGGCGGATGTAATTCTGATTCCGCTGTATATCAAACTGATTAAACCGATGGAATAAACCCACCCAAAGAAAAACGCGCTGTCTTCATCGGGCAGTGCGTTTTGTTATCGAACACAGGGGTAAATTGTGAACGGATACTTGCGTAAACACGTAGATTGTGTTATATTAAAGTTGCAAAGTACGCATGTGCGTAAAATATATCACAAAGGAGAGCAGTTTCATGAAAAAAAACGATTATTGCAATTTTACTGGCTGCGCTTTTTCTGGCAGCGGGTGCCTTCGCCGAGGGCGTTCAAGCAGGTGATTCCGTTTTGTTCGGACATTACGAGCAAGACGACGTTACCGACAACGGACAGGAAGAAATTCTCTGGAGGGTGCTGGATGTGCAGGACGGTGCGGCACTGCTTCTCTCGGAATACGGGCTGGAAACGACCTCTTGGGCAACACCGACAGATATATATGCATACGAATCCGATACGCTTTGCTGGGAAAATTGTTATTTGAACCAGTGGTT
>CAVHAH010000166.1:706-1198 GCA_963633785.1 bacterium | reverse complement strand
TTTCTGAATACGGCATTCGACCCCGATGAGCAGGCGGCGATCACAGAAGACGGTGTGTTCTGCTTGAGCATCGAAGAAGTCGACCGGTATTTTTCGAACAATGTGGCGATGGCCTGCAAACTTACAAAACACGCCGAAAACGGCGTGCGAGAGAGTTCCAACGCAATTGATGAGGATGGCTATGGTGAGTGGTGGCTGCGCGATATGACGAGCACCTATAAGCCTCCAAAGGGATTTAATTTTATGAGTGGGCAATACAACGAAGTCGCTTATATTTGCGAAACCTACGGAACTACGATTCCAAAGCAAGGCAAGGGGATAACGGTGACAGTCACCGACATGGTCTCCGTACGACCGGCTATGTGGGTAAATGTCGACACGCTTTCTGCGAGCAATACGGTTGCAGCCCAAGCGGAAAGCTATACACCGTTGGAACGTGGTAGCAAGGGCGATGAAGTTGTGCGCCTTCAAAACCGTTTGAATGAATTGAGA
>CAVHAH010000166.1:0-640 GCA_963633785.1 bacterium | reverse complement strand
CCGATCACCCGCAAAAAGGGCGTTACCTTTACGATTGATCATCAGGAACTGACCATCAATTCATGGAAATTCGTTTCGCAATATCGCTATGACGATGGCGGCAAAAACGATCCTTCCATTGACAACGGGCGTATTCTTGTGGTTTATGCAACGCTGAAAAATGTCGGAAGCAGCAGTGTAGCCCCTACGGATTCGCTCTATATCAAGGCAATTTGGAACGGAGAGGAATATTATGGAGTTAGATTTCCGGAAAAACATAGCAGTTGGCTCTCTTCGTTGTGGGCGTTAAGTGACGAATCCATTCGTTCGGGAGAAAGCCTGGAAATGGTTTATCTGATCAGTCTGCCCAAAAATGCGAAAAGTGAAGGGACTCTGTCGCTTCTCTTTGATGATGATACGGAATGCGTGATTCGCTAAAAGGGGATATTTATGAAAGCTTCACAGATTTGGGGTATTCTCATTGCCATTGTTTTGATTATTTTCAGCATTGCCTATCCTGTTCCGGAAAAGTATGTATATGTCAGCAGCAGCAGTAGCGCCTATGATTCCTCATGGAGCGAAAACAAAGGCGCTGAATACCTGGGCGGTGATTGCTACAATTATCAGGTGGAAGCATCGCTTAAAGCCGGTTATTTTACCG
>CAVHAH010000165.1:660-4751 GCA_963633785.1 bacterium | reverse complement strand
GAACAAGGAAATCTTCGACGAGAATTATCCCGCGGATTTCATCTCCGAAGCGATTGACCAGACGCGCGGCTGGTTCTACACCCTGATGGCGATTTCCACGCTGATTTTCGATCGCTCGCCGTTCAAGAGCTGTCTCGTTATGGGTCACGTTCAGGATGCGGAAGGCAAGAAGATGAGCAAGCATCTGGGCAACGTGGTCGATCCGTGGGATGTGCTGGATAAGCAGGGCGCAGATGCCGTTCGCTGGTATTTCTACGCCGCAGGTTCTCCGTGGCTGCCCACCCGTTTCTCCGGCGAACTGGTCAGCGAAATGCAGCGCAAATTCATGGGCACGCTGTGGAACACCTATGCGTTCTTCACCATGTATGCGGCAATCGATGATTACAAGCCCGAACTGCATCGCCCCGAAGCGAGCGATTACACCCTGATGGACAAGTGGGCGCTCTCCAAGCTCAACACGCTGGTGAAATTCGTGGATGAAGGCCTGAATGAGCTGAAAATCACCGAAACCGCCCGTGCGATTCAGGATTTCGTGGATGAATTGTCGAACTGGTACGTTCGCCTGAGCAAGCAGCGCTTCTGGGGCAGCGAATGGACGGGCGACAAGAAGGCGGCTTACGATACGCTTTACACCGTTCTGGTCACGCTCACGAAGCTGTGCGCACCGTATATTCCGTTCATGACCGAATCGATGTATCAGAATCTGGTGGTCGGCAATCTGAGCGGCGCCGAGGATTCCGTGCATCTGTGCAATTTCCCGACCTGCGATGAAAGCAAGATCGATCACGATCTGGAAACCTCGATGGAAGAGGTTATGAATGTGGTGGCGCTCGGACGTGCTTGCCGCAATGCCGCAAACATCAAGGTTCGTCAGGCACTGGGAACGCTGTATGTGAAGGGCTCCGAGCTGGATCAGGCGTACTCCGATTTGATTCGCGATGAATTGAATGTGGAGCAGGTGCACTTCGTGACCGATGCCCGTGCATTCACCACCTATCAGATTAAGCCGCAGATGCGCACGCTCGGCGCGAAGTATCGCAGCTTGCTGGGCAAAATCGGCGCTTACCTCAAGGAAGTCGACGGAAATGCATTCGTGGATACGCTTGAGAGCGACGGCGTTGTGAAGTTTGAATTGGAAGGCGTCGGCGTGGAACTCGGCAAGGATGATTGCCTGATTTCTCCCGCACAGAAGCCCGGCTTTGTGGCGCAGAGCGACAACGATCTCACGGTTGTAATCGACACCAACCTGACGCCCGAATTGATTGAAAAGGGCTTTGTGCGCGAGGTCGTTTCCAAGCTGCAAACCATGCGCAAGGAAGCGGGCTTCGATGTGGTGGACCGTATTTCCGTGTCCTATCAGACCACCGAAACGCTCGCAAAGGTGATTACCGAGAACGCCGCATCGATTTGCGCAAGCGTGCTCGCCACGAGCATGACCGAGGGCGCACCCGAGGGCGGTTATCAGAAGGAATGGAACGTCAACGGCGAAAAGGCGCTTTTGACCGTTTCCAAGAATTAAACCGGAACCGATTCACTGCGGTCAGGCTTTGCGGCCTGACCGCTTTTTCATGATTCCGCCGTATTTTTGTTTCACCGAATTCATCTTCTCACTCGAATAGGCGCAACAAAAAACGCTTACGATACGTCTATATATCGTGACTATCGGATTCGGAGGAAATAGGATGAAATTGCTGCGAACTGTGATGATTTTTGCTGTGATGGCGGCGATGGTGCTGTCGTCATTGGCGTATGGCGAAGAACTGCAGGCGGATATCGGAAAACTGATGAGTGAATCCTATTTGCCGAAATCGACTGCGCTGACCTATGAAAACGATGCGGCGGTGCAGACGCACACCTGCGAAATCGACAAGGTAAGCTCGTCCGGCGTGACCATGCATGCCGCCATTGACCTGATTTCCACGAGCGAATATACCGATTCGGACTGGGAATCGCTGGATGCGTGGTTGAATGAAACCGTCAGCAGTGCCATTCAGGGCATTGCCGTTGATACCGAATCCATTGCGAATGTGATTCAAAACGCCATTGGCGAAAATCGTTCGGCGCTGTATACCGAAACCACCATGCCCGTTCGTGCACGCAGCACATGGCAGCTTGCGAAAATCGAGGTCACCATTCCGTATTATCCGGAGCTTTCCGTGAATGTGAACGGCTCCGCCACGCAGAGACTTCAGGAACGGTTGAATCTTCTGGGCTTTTTGAATGATTCGGCCGACGGCTATTTCGGCCAAAATACCGCCAATGCCGTGAAACTGCTTCAGGAATACCTGCGGGATTTGGAACAGGATTGGCTTGATGCTCAGCCGAGCGCCGAACCGACGCCCGAACCGACCGTTGCGCCCGAATCCAACCTTCCGTCGGATCAGCCCGTTACCACCGAAGCGCCCGAACCGACCGCAACGCCGATGACCGAGGTGAACGGAATTGCGGATGCACTCATGCAGGCGTATCTGTTCAGCTCCGAATTCAAGATTACCCGAGGCACCGTGCAATCGGGCGATCAGGGCTATGCCGTTACACGCATTCAAAACCGTCTGCGTGCGCTGGGCTATATGACCGATGCCGCCGATGGCATTTACGGCGGCTCGACCGCGCGCTCCGTTCGCATTTTCCAGTATTACAACAATCTTGAAATCACGGGTATTGCCGATGAAAACACCCAGCAGCTGCTGTTTTCCGAGAATGCCAAACAGCCCGACAATCAGATGCTCGCTTCGGGTTCTTCGGGCGAAGCCGTGAAAACGCTCCAGCAGCGGCTGTTGATTCTCGGATTCACCAAAAGATCTGCCGATGGCGATTACGGTGCGAATACCGTTTCGGCGGTGAAGAATCTGCAAACCTATATGCGTGCCCGTGAGGAACGCGCGGTTCGTGCGGATTCGGAAAAGACGGCGCAAATCGAAGCGGGAACGGCCACGCTCGAGAGCTTCCTGACCGTTGAAGTGAACGGCGTTGCGGATCCGTTGCTGCTCGATGATTTCTATTCCGATGCGTTCCCTGCGATTCCCGATGCAATCGGCGCCGACTCCAATACGGAAGACATCGTTCGCCTTCAGACCCGCCTGAGTGCGCTTGAATACTACTATGGAAGCGCCGACGGCGATTACGGTTCGGGCACGCAATCGGCGGTGGAAAATTTCCAGAAGCGCCATGATTTGGAACAGACGGGCATTGCGGATCACGAAACGCTGGAAATTCTGTTTTCCGAGAATGCGAAAATCGCCCTGAAGCCTTATGTGTTGAAAATCAGCATCGATAAACAGCGCGTGTACGCCTATGCGCCCGATGAGAACGATGAATACACCGAATTGGTGCGCACCATGAAATGTTCCACCGGCAAAAACGACACGCCCACTCCGACGGGCACCTTCCAGAACGGCACAGGCCCCGCAAATCGCTGGCATTATTTCAAGAAATTCGATTGCTGGGCGCAGTATTCTTACTATATCGACGGCGATATCATGTTCCATTCGGTTCTCTATAATGAAAAGGAAGGGCGCGTTTCGCAAAGCTCAATCAATCATCTCGGCAAAAAAGCCTCGCACGGATGCGTTCGCCTGAGCGTTGAAGATGCGAAGTGGATTTACGAAAACTGCCCGAAGAACACGAAAATCATCATTTACTGATGAAAACAGGCGGTACTTCAAAATGCTGAAGTACCGCCTGAATGCTTATGAATGATGCTTTTTCTGATTGGGTTTGTGGTTGGAACGGCGATCGAAATTGCGTGCGGGGCGATCGGAGAAACCACGGTCGTTTTTGCGGGAATGGTTTTCGTAGCGGCGTTCGCCCTTTCGGGAACCGCCTTCGAATCCATAATCCTTCTTTTTGGAATCGATTTCAAAGCGATCCAGGTGCTCCGCATCCAGAAGGCGTGCCTTCGTTTCGGGCGAGAGCTTGCGCTTTGAATGCTTCTGATCGGCCTCGAAGGAACGGAATTCGGCATTCGGGCGATTCCGTTCGCCGCCGTTGTATTTCTTTTTGGGATCAACGGGCTTTCCGTACGGGCCTTTGCGCACGAAATCGGTCTTGCGGCGATCGGGCTTGGCTTCGGGCTTGTCCGGAAGCAGCAC
>CAVHAH010000165.1:0-650 GCA_963633785.1 bacterium | reverse complement strand
CCTTCTTGGCGCCGATTTCGAAGCGGTCGAGGTGCTCGGTATCCAACAGCCGCGCCTTCGTTTCCGGAGAAAGCTTTTGTTTGCTGCGCTTCGGCGCGTCCTCGCGCGGCCGGAATTCGCCGTTTCTGCGATTCTGTTCGCCGGAAAAACGCTTTTCGGGATATGCTGGCTTCCCGTAGGGACCTTTGCGGATGAAATCGGTCTTGCGGCGATCCGGCTTGGCTTCGGGTTTGTCCGGCAGAAGCACGGTTTGCGTCGCGACGCCGCAGATGGTCATGCCTTTGAGATCCGCGACGATTTCCTCGGCGATGTCCGCGGGCAGCCCGACAATTGAATGATCCTCGTAGATTTCAATCTTGCCGATCAACGAACCGCGAATGCGTCCCTTGTCGGCGACCGCGCTCACGATATGGTTCGGCGCGACCTTCTGAATTCTGCCGACATTGATCATCGCGCGGCGATAGCGGCCGTTCGCGTTCGACTTGCGCTCCACGAGAATATCGTTCAAGCCGCTGTCATCGCGCGCGAAACACAGATCAAACGCGGCGGCGGCAACCATTTCGAGATCGTAGCCCTTCTCCACCAATGATGCAATCAATTTCTGATTGCGTTCGGATACGCCATTGAGAATGGCATCCTGACTGCGTTCG
>CAVHAH010000164.1:2067-4808 GCA_963633785.1 bacterium | reverse complement strand
TCTGCTTGAGAGGCACATATTCGGAGACTACTTCTTCGATTCTAATACGCGACCGGAGCTCTTCCAGCCACGCATCCGGCAATCTTCCTTTCATGTTTTCTCCTTTTTCAAGCAGTTTTCAAAATAGGGTGTTATCTTTATTCGCCGATTTTGCGCAAAATCCTGCATCATACAAAGCTCCTGCACAAAAAATATTTTCACGGCATAATCATATATACAACATCCGTTGCCGAAAATCCTTTTTATTTTTGGCTTTTTCAGAAATTAACAACATCCATTCAAACCGATTCGGAGCAGAGTGGCTGAATGCATTCTGCTCCGAACGTTGTTTATTTCTGTTCTACCGATTCGATAATCTGCTCCTCCACGGCACTTCCGATGGATGCAAACGCAATCTCACCTTCCCTTTCCGTGGCCAGAACATGATCGCCCATGCGGATATTGCCCGACAGAATCTGTTCGCTGAGCGCATCTTCAATCATTCGTTGAATCGCACGGCGCAGCGGACGTGCGCCATATTGCGTATCATATCCCGCCTTTGCAATACACGCAATCGCCGATTCATCCATTTCAAGGTGAATGCCTCGTTCTTCAAGGCGGCGCACAACCTGATTGACCAGCAGGCGCGCGATTGCCTGAATTTCATCGTTATCCAGCGCATGGAACACGATAATTTCATCTACACGATTGAGAAATTCCGGACGAAAGACCTGTCGAACCTCGTTCATCACGCTGCTCTTCATTGCTTCATAGCCCTTTTCGGGCTCGTCCTTACTGCCGAAGCCCAATGTGTGCTGTTTGCGAATGCTGTGTGCGCCGGCATTGCTGGTCATGACAATCACGGTATTCTTGAAGTCCACCACACGTCCCTGACCATCCGTCAATCGGCCGTCCTCCAGAATCTGGAGCAACACGTTGAATACATCCGGATGCGCCTTTTCAACCTCGTCCAGCAATACAATGGAATACGGTTTTCTGCGCACCCGTTCGGTCAACTGACCGCCTTCTTCATATCCGACATAGCCCGGCGGCGAACCGATCATTCGGGATACGGTATGCTTCTCCATGTATTCGGACATATCGATGCGAATCACGCTGCTCTCGTCCCCGAACAGTGCCTCGCCCAACGCCTTGCACAGCTCGGTTTTGCCCACGCCTGTGGGTCCTAAGAAGATAAACGAACCGATCGGGCGATTCGGATCCTTCAATCCCGCACGGGCACGGCGAACGGCGTGTGCCACGCTTCTGATGGCTTCCTCCTGACCGATTACACGTTGATGCAGGATTTCTTCGAGATGTACCAGCCGCTTCGCTTCATCCTCGGTCATCTTCGACACGGGAACGCCCGTCCACATGGCGACAATCTCCGCCACCTGTTCTTCACCCACAGCATCCACGCGGCCGTTCATTTCTTTTACCCATTCTGCCTTGCGCCGGTCGATTTCCTTTTGCAGTTCTTTTTTGTCATCACGCAATCGCGCGGCGCGTTCAAAGTCTTCGCTTTCGACTGCGCCGTCGATTTCACGGCCGATTTCCTCCAGTCTTTCACGCTGCTCCTTCATATCGGGAAGCGAGACATACGCTTTGATGCGCACTCTGGAGGCCGCTTCGTCAATCAAATCAAGCGCCTTATCGGGCAGAAAGCGGTCGGAAATATACCGTGCCGAATACTGAACGGCCGCTTCGATGGCCGAATCCTTGATTTGAACGCGATGATGCGCCTCATAGCGTTCACGCAATCCTTTAAGAATTGCGATTGATTCCTCCTGTGTCGGCTCATTAACCTGTATCGGCTGGAAACGGCGGGCCAGCGCAGCATCTTTTTCGATTGATTTATGGTATTCGGAAAGCGTGGTTGCACCGATAACCTGCACTTCTCCGCGTGCGAGCATCGGCTTGAGAATATTCGCCGCATCCAACGCCCCTTCCGATGCGCCTGCACCGCAAATGGTGTGCAATTCATCGATAAACAGAAGGATGTTCCCCGCTTTGTGAACTTCCTCCATCACTTTCTTCAGCCGCTCTTCGAATTCACCGCGGTATTTCGCTCCCGCCAACAGTGCCGCCAAATCCAAAGAAACCAATCGCTTTCCGCTCAGCGTTTCGGGGACTTCGTCGGCAACAATCTTCTGTGCAAGGCCTTCCACGATGCTCGATTTTCCCACGCCCGCTTCACCGATTAAAACGGGATTGTTTTTCCTTCTGCGGGAAAGAATCTGAATCACTCGTTCCATTTCGTTTGCACGACCGATCACGGGATCCAATTCACCGTTGCGTGCCAGCGCCGTTAAATCACGCCCGTACTGATCCACTGTCTGCGTGGATGTTTGATTTTCGCTGGTATCATTCTTGCCCAGAAGCCGCAAAAGCTCCTCTCGAGCCGCATTCAAATCAACGCCCAGTTTCAGCAGAATATGCGCCGCAACCGCTTCGCGTTTGCGCATCAGCGCCAAAAGAATGTGCTCGCTGCTCACATACGGTTGATTCAGCTCCCGTGCTTCCCGCGCGCTCTGATCGAGCATTTTCGTTGCGCTGATTGTGAATCTCATGCGTTTCTCATCGGGCGCATCCGTTCCCATGCCCAGAAGCTGTATAATCTCCTTGCGAACGGCATCTGTATCTATTTTTTTCAAAATATCCGCAGCCGCACCCGGATGGGCAAGCACACCCAGAAGCAAATGCTCCGTGCCGATATCCGCCCTGCCGAGCTTTCTCGCTTCCTCGCGTGCCACGCTCAGGGC
>CAVHAH010000164.1:0-2057 GCA_963633785.1 bacterium | reverse complement strand
ATTTTCTTCCATCTTCTTCAGTTCCTCACGAACGATTTTCGCACGCAGGATTTCCGCTTCTCGATTTCCTATCAGTTTTCCCGCACGAACGCTCAGTGAACCGGGCTGCATATCCATCATCAGCAAATCCAGTTTCGGCAGCGGTGCACGGACATAACCCATGCTGGCGGCATAGCGTGCCGATGAATACTTGTTCATGAATTCATTGTTCGTCAGCAGTCGGGCATACATCATTTCGCCCCAGGAGCGCATCAGCGTATCCTGCTGTGCCATCATATCCTTCTTCTCCGCACATTCACGCAATGTGCGTTCGTGGCCTGCAATCTGTTCCGCCGCCTGTGTAAGCGAATGCACGATTTCTTCTTCGCTCAATCCCAAAGTGGCCTGATTGGAAAGCTGATAAAGCTGTCCGTGTGCTTCATTGCCCGAACCGTAGAGTCCTCGAATCGCAATGCCCATTTTGGCAACTGCCTGCATGATTGCGCCCATTCGTCCGTCTTTGGCAAGTGCGGGCAAATGCATAATTACGGAACAGCGCATTCCCGTTCCCGCATCCGCAGGGCGAGCCGTTAAAAATCCCCATTGATTATCAAATGCGAACGGGTATTTTTCCCCGATGGCTTCATCCATTCGCAATGCCATTTCCGCCGCCCGTTCCAGCTGAAGTCCCGGGAGCAGTCCCTGAAAGCGCAGGTGATCATTCTCGTTGAGCATCACGCTGACCGTTCCCGCAGAGGAAATCATCGCCGCTGATCTTGCGGAAAGCTTCAGCGTATCATAGCTGATTAAGTGATGTTCCACCAGGCGGGTTCGTGCGTCTTGTTCGAGTTCGGACATACGCACCAGCGAAAACGCATTCCCGTTCGAACCCGAGAAAACCATATCGGAGGTTCGTTCAATGACCTCCTCGCTGTATTCATGCGAACACTTTGCGGGAAACGGCAAATCCTCGTAATTTCTTGCGATGCGCACCCGACTGGAAATCACAACATCCTGTTCGGGCGCCAGTACATATTCATTCATCCAGTCCACCCCCCTGCGCATCAAGGCGTTTGGGCGGTTCAACCTTGATATCGGTCGGCTGTTCACGTTCGATGAGTTTCGCATTGAGCGTGCGAATGGCATCGCGCAATTTGGCCGCCTGTTCGAATTCCTCGTCCATAACCGCTTTCTGCATTCTCTGTTTGAGCCGATCGATATTCATGCGAATGGACGCACCGCTGCGAACGCCTTCGGGAATACGCCCCGAATGCTGTGTGGAGGTCTGAACGCGTTTGAAAATCCGTTCAATCGGCGCATGGAAGGTTTTATAGCAGTTTGCACAGCCCACAATGCCTCCTTTTTTGAATTCGGCATAGGTCATGCCGCACTGCTCGCAAACCGGTTCGGTTTCGGGTTCGCCCTGTTCCTGCACATCGTCGGCATTCTTTTCTTCCAGAATATTGTTCAGGATTCCCGCCAAATCGGAAAAATCGATTCCCGGAAGCTGTTTTTGATATTTTGCCATGCAAACAGCGCAAAGATTCAGCTCTGTTCGCTCCTCGTTAATGATTTTCATCAAGTGAAATCTCGCCGGACGGATTCCGCACTCTTCACACATCATCGCTTTTCCCCTCCTTCGGCATTTCTGAACACCTGAATCAGCATATTCTTCATCACGGCGGCTCGAAGCACATCTTTGGCATTGATCGGAAGCGCCAATGCGTTGCGCGAAACCGCCGAACGCATCAGAAGCGCTTCATTCTCGGTAATCAGGTGAATGTCCGCCAAATGCGCAATAATCGCATTGGCCGTTTCCTCATCAATCGAATTGCCGACACGGGTAAGCAAAGTGTTGAGAAGATTGCCTTCTTCACGGGCCTGCATTCGCACAATGCGCACATATCCGCCGCCGCCCCTGCGTGATTCGATAATGTATCCGTGATCCACCGAAAAGCGCGTTGCCAGAACGTAATTGATTTGCGAAGGCGCACAGCCGAAATGCTGTGCCAGCTCATTTCGCTTTAATTCAACGCGCGTATCTTCACACATCAATTCTTTAATGAACTGTTCTATAT
>CAVHAH010000163.1:3354-4819 GCA_963633785.1 bacterium | reverse complement strand
ATCCGCAAAATGTCCTCTCTTCGCAGTTTTTATGAATTCATGTACAAAAATGAGCTAATTAACGCGGATGTAACCAAGTTGGTCGATATGCCCAAAAAACACGAAAAACCGATACTTCGCATGGAAATCGATGAAGTTGCCCGCATGTTGGACTATGTTGAAACGGGAGAAAAGCAAACGGAGCGCCAGAAAAAATACAATACGCACACCCGAACGCGCGATATGGCGATATTATCACTGTTTTTAGGTACGGGTATCCGTGTAAGCGAGCTGGTGGGGCTCGATTTGGAGGACGTCGATTTTTCCACCAACAGTTTTCTGATTACGAGAAAAGGCGGAAGCAAAGCGATTCTGTATTTTTCCGATGAGGTTTCCGAACCGTTGAAGGCTTATATAAAGCTCCGAAATGAATTAACGCCGTCCCCTGACGGCGAAGGCGCTCTGTTTTTATCGTTGCAAAACAAGAGAATTTCCGTGCGAGCCGTGGAAATCATGGTAAAAAAGTATGCAACAGCGGCGGCTCCTCTGAAAAAGCGACTCAGTCCGCATAAATTGCGCTCCACATTCGGCACGAATCTCTATCATGAAACAGGCGATATTTACCTTGTTGCGGATGTACTCGGACATAAAGACGTGAATACCACGAAACGCCACTACGCCGCAATGGCCGATGATCGCAGGCGCATGGCGGCGCAGAAGGTGCATTTGCGCAAGGATGAATCGGATTCACAAAGCGATTGATATTACCGCATTATTGAATCGGTGTATCCTTAATTGCGGTTTTTGCGAATTTCACCGGTGGCCAGTTCATCACAACGATTGTTCATCGGATTATCGGCATGGCCTTTCACCTTTATCCATTCAATAGAGTGAATGCTTGAAAGGTGCAATAGTGTTTGCCATAAATCTTGATTTTCAACCGGCTTCTTATCGCTCTTTACCCAATTTCGCCGAACCCAATTTTCCAGCCAGTGCTGTCGAAAAGCATTCACCAGATAGCTTGAATCCGAATAAACCTTAACGGAACAGGGCTGTTTCAGGCGATTCAGCGCCATGATAGGCGCCGTTAATTCCATACGATTATTGGTTGTGTGCGGATCATATCCGGCAAGTTCAAGCTGTTGTCCCCGATAAATCAGTATCGCCGCCCAACCGCCCGGACCGGGATTGCCGGAACATGCACCGTCGGTGTAGATTATTACTTCTTTCAAAATTCAATCTCCTTGAAGCACTTTTTGAATTGCTTGGGCATTGTTTCTCTGCGCAGTAAAATAGCCCTCTGCGCCGTCGTTTTCGCTATGTGTGGTCATGCAATCAATCACGGCAATGGGAAAACCTGCATCACGAATTGCATTTATCAATTTCAACGGAGCCTGTGCTTCCAGCAGAACAATTTCGATTTCCGACTCTGCGAGCGCATTCAGGCAATCTGTAATCTCGGAATCATAAAGGGCCTGTCCGCACT
>CAVHAH010000163.1:0-3344 GCA_963633785.1 bacterium | reverse complement strand
CGTATGCCGTTTCCATTCCGTACATCTGGGCAATATAAAACAACGGTTCTGCCAGAATTGCAGCGCGTTTTCCGTTTGCGACAGAAGCGATTTCGGCGGTTTCTTCCTGCAATGCGTTCAATTGCTCAATAGCGCTTTGAGCATTCTCTCGGTAAAGGCTTTCATATTCGGGATCCAGAACCGAGAGCCCCGATTCGACATTTTCAACCATTGAAATTGCCCCGCTGATTGACATATACAGAAAAGGATTCGCTCCGTCGAAATGGGAATCCTCTTCGTCGGATTCACCTTGGAGCAAATCAAGCCCCTCCGACAGGTTCAGCATAGCCAACTGCGTATTAGATTCATCGGTGAAAGTGCTCGAGAAACTCTCCAGTCCCGAACCTGCGACAATTATCGCATCGGCAGAATATGCGAGCAAATACAAATCCCGATCGGAAATTTGATAATCACGCAAGCAACCGTCCTGCGGTTCCGTCAGACAATGAAGTGTCAAATTCGGAACGTCTTTCGTGACCATGCCTGCCAATGCGTAAATCGGATAAAACGAAGCATATATCGACAACGCTTCCTCCGTTTCCTCAACAATCGGTTGGCATCCGCCGAATGCGATTGCAAGAATCAAAAGCAGCACAATCAGCGCAAGATATTTTCCTTTTTTCATTTTCCCTTTCCTTTGAAGAAGATTGTTTTATCCGATGGTGAATGTACCGTCATTTTGCATTCGAACATCTGTTTCGTAGAACGCAGAAAGCGCCTGAATCATGAATTCAATATCCCGACAGCCTGCGGTTTCGTAGGCGGAATGCATTGCCAGTTGTGCCAAACCGATGTCTACCGTATTCATCGAAGTGTGCGCATTGGCTATATTTCCGAGTGTAGAACCTCCGAGAATGTCTGAACGGTTTGCGAAAAACTGCACCGGAACGCCTGCACGAGAACAGATTGTTTCGAAAATTGCCGCAGAAACGCCGTCTGTGGTGTATTTCTGATTGGCGTTGAATTTAATCACCACGCCGTGATTCATATAGGTTCGATTGTTTGCATCGTATTTTTCCGGATGATTCGGATGCACGGCATGCGCATTATCTGCGGAAACCATAAAACTTCCTGCGATTGCGGCTCTGCATTCGGCGTCCGTCTTCCCCATGGCCGAGGCGATTCTCGACAGCACGTCTTCCAGGAAGGTTGAATCCGCCCCTTGTTTGGTGCCGCTTCCGACCTCTTCGTTATCCATTACCGCCAAAACATTGATGTGATTTTGCGGAATCGCCTTTGTGAATGCCACTGCCGAAGTATATGCGCACTCAAGATCATCGATTCTGCCCGATGAGAAAAATTCGTTGTCGGCGCCCCAAACGCTTCCACGGGTTCGATTATAGAGGAACAAATCGCTTCCGACAATCGAATCCTCGCATACGTTTGCGCTCTGGGCGATTTCTTTCAGGAGATTTCCCGAGGATGTTTCATCGCCATACAGCGGGAGCATATCAACCTGAGCGTTGTATTTGTAGCCGTCATTCACTTCTCGGTTGAAGTGAATGGGCATGTTGGGAATCAATACGGCATCCCGATCGAGATTCACCAGACGCGTTTCGATTCCCTTATCCGAACGCACGAGAATTCTTCCCGCAATGGACAGCGGACGATCAAACCAGCTGGCCATCAGCATTCCGCCGTATTTTTCGGTATTCAAACGAATGTAATGCCCTGCGGATAAATCTTCGCAATTCGGCTTCAGCTTAAACGTCGGAGAATCGCTGTGGCTGGCAACGATTTGAAACGGTGCGAATCCGCTTTCGGGAACGCAAAAAGCAATGAGTGCCGAACGGTTTCGGGTAACGTAGTATTTTCCTCCCGCAACAATATTCCATGCTTCGCATTCATTCAAAGGAGCGTATCCGCATTCGCGAAGTTTATATGCAAGCGCCTCGATTGCGTGAAAAGCCGTTGGCGATTGATGAACAAAGTCGATAAATGCTTGAACCGAATTCATATTTGTCATTCCTTCCATAGTAACTGCATTTATTATACACGGCTTTATTCTTCTGTGCAAGCGAAAAAAGTATTGACGCACATTTGATTGCGGAATATAATGGAGTAAAGGGATTGATTCTATATAAAATAAAGCGTTGTGAGGGAAATATGAGCAATGCTCCGTTGATTTTGTTTTACAACCTGGAAAATAAAAAAGGCTCCATGCTGCGATTGCTTTGTCTGAAATTACGTATTCGTGTCAAAGCAGTGAAGCCGGAGGAATATTCCGAACCGATTGGCGCTCTTGCAGGTTTTCTTCCGAGCGCGAAAACCGTTAGCGAACAGGATTTTTCGGACGAAATGATTGTTATGGTCAATTTCGGCAGTAAGATTTTCAATCAGTTGCTCAACGAGATGCGGTCCATGCATCAGCCGGGCGTATCCTTAAAAGCCGTACTTACGCCTACAAATATGCATTGGAATTCCATTCAGCTCCATGATGAACTGCTTCGAGAACAGCAGGCGCTTCATCATACAAAGTAGCGCCTTTTCTTCATCCATGTATGTTTCCGAGAACCGAAAACACACATGGATAATAATCGCCGCTTCAATACTTTAGAATTACCGTTTTGCACGATTCACATATTGAAGCGCCTATGTGCACTCGATGACTTGGTTTCAGCGCCGTTATTTCCACGAAGCCGTCTGCGTTTCGCGCATTTCGGAAGAGTCCGGGAACTTCGTTGGCAAAGCTGAAAGCGCCGTCTTTACTGCAAAACAAATATCCGTTTCGCATTTCTTTGCCGCATTCGGGACATTTCATTTTGATATCCTCCTACTCATCAGCCGATTGACGGCTCAGTTTGAAAGCCTCCTGCATGTGTTGTTCAAAGAGCTCCGCTTTCATAAGTGCGATTCCCTGTGCTTCATCTCCGAGCACCACCAAACGATCGCCTTCCTTAAGCTCAAACATTTCCCGTGCCGCTTTCGGAATAACAATCTGACCTTTGTGACCGACAACGATCGTTCCCCAAAGGTGTTTTCCGACAGGCGCAGGAGCAACCTTCGTTTCACCGATTCGATCGTTTTGATGAACCAGCGAATCAATCGTTACGCCGTAAAACTTCGCCAGCTTATCGCATCGGTCGATATCCGGATACGTTTCACCCTGCTCCCACTTGGCGTATGATTGTCTGGAAATGCCGACAGCCTCGGCAACCTGTTCTTGCGTGAATCCTTTAAGGTTGCGCAGGAAAATCAAATTATCCGCAAACATACTCTCCCCTCCTTTCTGCTTTTATTATAAGCGTGCTAGAGCGTGTTTTCAAAAGCATAAACCTTGTCAGCAGCTGCAGGAATATGCAAAC
>CAVHAH010000162.1:497-4852 GCA_963633785.1 bacterium | reverse complement strand
ATCATCACGTCTTCGGGACGGACGACCACATCCACCGGCTCATTCGGCGCAAAACCTTCATCCACGCAATGAAATTCAATGCCCAGCATCTCAACCAGACAGTCCTCCAGCATTACGCCGGAAAGAATATTGCTCTCGCCGATGAAATCCGCAACGAATGCGTTTTTCGGCTCATCGTAAATGCGCTTCGGTTCGCCGATTTGCTGAATTCGGCCACCGTTGATTACCACAACAGTATCCGACATGGTCAGCGCTTCTTCCTGATCGTGGGTAACGTAGATAAACGTGATGCCCAGCTGCTGCTGCATGGCTTTCAGTTCTACCTGCATTTCCTTGCGCAGCTTGAGATCCAGCGCACCGAGCGGCTCATCGAGAAGCAGTACTTCGGGTTCGTTTACCAGTGCACGTGCAATTGCGATGCGCTGCTGCTGACCGCCGGAAAGCTGATTGATGGAACGGTTTTCATAGCCTTCCATTTTCACCAGTTTCAGCATGCGCATCACGCGGCGATGAATCTCCGCTTTCTTTTGCGAATTCGTCTTTACACCCAGTGCTTCGGGGGCTTTCAGCTTCAAACCGAATGCGATGTTGTCGTAGACGTTCAAATGGCTGAATAATGCGTATTTCTGGAATACGGTGTTGATTCTGCGCTTATACGGGGGAACAACGGTCAAATCCGCACCTTCAAACAGAAGATTGCCGGCATCGGGCGTTTCAAAACCGCCGATAATGCGTAAAAGCGTGGTTTTTCCGCAACCCGAGGGACCGAGCAGCGTAATAAATTCGCACTTGCGAATGTACAAATCGATATCGTGAAGCACCTCGGTTTCTCCGAAGCTTTTCGAGATGCCCTTCAATTCAATCAAACGCGTATCCTGAACCATTGCGTTTCATCCTCCCATATTAAAATGAAGGCGGTGTACTTACCCACAGTACACGGCACGGCGTTTTGCCTGCATTCACCAGTTTATGCGGAACATTGGAGCGGAAATAGAAGCTTTCTTCACGCTTCACGCGCAATACGCGATCGCCGAGAACCAGTTTCAGCGTTCCCGAAAGCACATAGCCGAATTCCTCACCTTCATGAGGGTCGTCTTCCATCGTTTCTCCGCCCGGACCGAGTTCTACCAGAATCGGTTCCATTTGATTTTTCTGTGCACTGGGCACCAGCCAGCGAATACTGCCCTGAAGCAGATCGGCATCTTCCTTTACGAAAATGTCCTCGCTTCCGAAGACCACTTTTTCATCACCGGTTTCACTGAAAAATGTTTTCAGATCACTTCCCAGCGATTCGAGAATATCCATCAAAGTAGCGATGGACGGGGAAGTCAAATCGCGTTCGAGCAGCGAAATGAACCCCTTTGACAATTCACAGCGATCCGCAAGCTCTTCCTGCGTGAGACCTCTTTGTAATCTGAGGCGTTTGATTTTTTCTCCGATTTCCATGCGACCGCATCCTTCCTTGATCGACGGTTCGGTTTATCATTACTAAACAACAAAGTGATTTATATTAAACCACTATATACACCGCTTGTCAATAGATTTTGCTCTGTTTAGGTGTTAAATATATGTGTAGTCGTTTTATACGACCAAAAGTTCAGTAAAACTAAACAATCATAAAAAACAGGGGAGAAAAAAGGAATTCGAGCACGAACATCGAATATAGAAAACGTGTCCTTAAATCGGGCGAAAATGCGTAGAGCAATGAGAGGAGCAAAGGATGAATCGTAAATACGATGAAATCATCAATCTTCCGCACCATGTTTCCAAAACACATCCGCAGATGCCGATGCAGGATCGTGCGGCGCAGTTTGCTCCGTTTGCGGCACTTTCCGGTTACGACGAGGCAATTCGGGAAACGGGCAGACTGACGGAAGATAAAATCGAGCCAGGGGAGAACTGTCTGAATGAATTGAATCGAAAGATTCTGTGGCTCTGCGAGCATATCAATGAATGCCCGGAAATAACATTTACGTATTTTCAAGCCGATGCACGCAAAACAGGCGGTAAATACCTGAGAATCACGGGAAGAATAAAGAAGATGGATACCTTTGAACGAACGATTCTTCTGCAGAACGGCGCAAAGTTATCCTTAGACAGCATTCTGGATATGGATTCGGAAATCTTTGCACAAATGGAGATGTAATCGATATTGTCTTGCGTTTTCGAATTGAATGAAGTACAATGAAACTGCAAGAAAAACTTTTGATGAATTGACAGAGGATGATTATGAACGAAATCAACTGTGAAGTTATTCGGGATTTATTGGATAAGTGCGCGGCAAATACCGCAGGACGTGCAACGGTGAAACTGGTTCTGGAACATATCAAAACGTGCGATGAATGCCGTATAAAATATGAAGCGCTTCGAAACGGAGAGAAAACGCATAAGAAGAAATGGTTTTTTATCCCGGCAAGTGCGCCGCAACAGACCCCGGTACGTTATCTGCGCTGGAGTATTTTGGCGATTTGCGCATTGACGGCCGTAATCTGCATGATTGTAAATTATGCGGTTGATGCGCAAATTACCTGGGGATGGATTGTATGCGGCGCAATGATTACAAGCGTTATTCCGATACTCACCTATATTCAGACGCAGACATACCGCTTTATAAAGGCGATGGCGGTATTCAGCATGCTGTCATTGCTGCTGCTCGGATTGATTCAGCTGGTGCTGCACAATCTGATTGGCGTGGAGGGCGTTTGGCTGTGGAGAGTTGCCCTGCCGCTTGCAGGCATCTGGATGGCGGTTTTCTGGAGCGGTATCGGGATATCGTTGAAAAAGAAACTCAACGGCTTTTTCTGCATCGCAATCATTTTGTTCTTATCTTTTCCGGGAGAACTGGCTACGGCGGGAATTGCGGCGGCTTATACGAAAAACGCCTGGGCGGCAAACTGGGTTCGTATGGTTGGGTATGTAGTGGCGTCTATGGTTACAGCGGTCGTCGGTTATGCGTTTGATTTACGCAGACGCGATGCATAATCATTGGCTTTGTCGGGGTAGACATCATCGCTTTTTGATGATATGATAGGGATGTCTGATAAACAGACAAGAAAGGGAGGAAAAGACGATGAACAACAATTTCAGCAGGAACTTTCATAAGAGTACAGCTGTGCTTCTGGCATTGGTGCTTTTGCTGCTCGCATTTTCAACCGCTGCTTTTGCCGAAGAAAAGCCGATTAACGTATATGCAACGGTAAGCAATGGCGGCGTTTTCGAGCAGGATAAGGATGGTGCGGAAGCTGTACGGCTGGACGTTGCGCTCGAAGGCCAATCGGAATATACCATCGGCGACGTGCTTCAGGCGTTGCATGAGCAGTATTCCGCAAACGGTGCGGAGGATTACGCCACTGCCGAAGGCAGCTACGGCGATTATATCGTTAAGGTGTGGGGCGTTGAAACCTCGGATTGCGGATATTACCTGAACGGCGCAATGGCATACGGCTTGACAGATGCTGTTGCAAACGGCGATTCGCTTGAGATTATGATTTATGCGAATGCATATCCGGATACCGAAGCGTACGCATCGTTCAATCAGGCCACTGCGGATGTTACAGTCGGAACGGATGTTGAACTGGTTTTGTATTACGGAAGCTATGATGAAAACTACAATCTGGTTATGAATCCGTGCGAAGGTGCGGTTATCACCGTCAACGGAGAGGCAACCGAAATCGTTACCGATGCAGAGGGAAATGCAACCGTGAGCATATCCGAAGAAGGAACGTACATTATTTCCGCCGCCTTGACGAAGACCGTCGCAGATCAGGAGACAACCGCAATCACAGCGCCGGTTTGTGTTGTAACGGCCACTGCAAATTCATAATGACGATTTCTTATTTTCCGCCGTTCCTTCCGAACGGCGGAAAATATTATACTTGCGCATAAACGACAAGCAAATATTGTGCCTGAGTTTATATTTGCGGAAAATGCGAATTGATCAATTCAAAGAGCAGTCTCGTAAATGATTTTTACACGACAAGGGAAGACATCATTCAATGAGAAAGATTTTTGCAGTAATCATATTTTTGCTTGTGACTTTGGCAGTGATTACTCATGCCGATGATATTCCTGAATCACGAAGCGACATTTACGCATATAAATGCGGATGAATCTATTACTCGAGCAGAGATGAGATTCAACGTACAAATGCCGAAGGAAAAGTCGAGACATATGATGTCTGCTTGAATCAGATTCAATGGCTTCGCTTTTCAGATGACGGAAAGTGCGCTTATATGGCGTATCTCGATGAAGACGGCGAGTTAAGCTCTCTGGCCAACCGAATTACCAATTTCCAAATTGTACGTGGTTGAGCAATAAAATCCTTCTTTACCTGAATGATGGCGGTGGGTTAACTG
>CAVHAH010000162.1:0-487 GCA_963633785.1 bacterium | reverse complement strand
TGCCGATGAATATGCATATTTTCGCTGGTATACTGCCCCTGAGACATTTCAGAAGGGTGCGGTGTTGAGCATCGTTGCATGAAATATTACAAACGATCAATATCAGCCCATCCATATCGACGGCAAACAATAGAGGGAGGCATATTTGTGAAATTTCATGAGAATTTTAAGCGAATCGCTAATGAACAGGGAACCAGTCCTACAGCCGTATTACAGGCTCTGGGGGTAGCGACATCCAAGATAGCGTCTTGGAATAGAGGTATGCTCCCCAAACAAGAGATGCTCACTAAACTTGCAGAATATCTGCACTGTTCAGTAATGGATTTCTTCTGGGATGGTAAAGAGGAAGAACGATTGAAGTACGATGCCGAACCACGGAATGAAGACGAAGTGGATATTCTTACGATTTATCGCAGCCTATCTCGTAAGGAAAGGCATGAGTTTATGAGTATGGTGTACAAGTTTGACAATCATCCTGAAACAGCGG
>CAVHAH010000161.1:0-4865 GCA_963633785.1 bacterium | reverse complement strand
CAGTTGACCACCTTGCTGCGCAGGCGGAGCTTGTTCTGCATCGACGGGCGGCGCAGGTCGAGATAGCGGTACTTCAGGCGCACCAGCTCGTTTTCATCGGTCTTGTCGTCGATGTAGATCGGCGGCGTTTCGGATTTGTTCAACAGCACGGCGTCTTCAACGAACACTTCAATCGCGCCGGTTTTCAGATCGTGATTGATTGCGTTCTCTTCGCGCTTTTTCACGGTACCCAGAACGGTCACCACATATTCACTTCTGAGCGATCTGCCCAGATCAAAGATTTCCTGCGTGCAAACAGAATTGTCGAACACCAGCTGCACCAGTCCCTCGCGGTCGCGCAGCCATACGAAAACCACGCCGCCCAGGTCGCGTGTGCGCTGTACCCAACCGGACAGATGCACTTTCTGACCCGCCATTTCCTCCGTGAGCAATCCGCAATAATGATCTCTCTTATGCGAAAGCATTGTATTTTCCTCCCTTATTTCAGCAAAGTCGATACGATTTCATTGCGCGCGATTTCGCTTTCCGTGCTCGCAGCCATGTCGCGCAGCTTCACGACGCCCTTTTCCAGTTCGTCGCCGGCGATCACGATCACCTTTTTCGCGCCGATTTTGTTGGCAAACTTGAATTGTGCCTTCATGCTGCGCGCCGCGTGATCGATGTCCGCGCGAATGCCGACGCTGCGCAATTCATCGGTGAGCTTCATGCCCTCCATGCGCGCCTCATCGCCCATCGTGACCACAAACACATCGCAAATCGACGGCGCTTCGGGCGCGACGCCGCGCAAATCCTGCACCATAATCATGCGCTCGATGCCCATTCCGAAGCCGATTCCCGGCAGTTCCGGTCCGCCCAGCTCCTGCACCAGGCCGTCGTAACGACCGCCGCCGCAGACGGTCAGATTGCCGTTGGGCGTTTCGGTGATGATTTCAAACACGGTTTTCGTGTAGTAATCCAAGCCGCGAACGATGCGCGGATCCACCTGATATTCCAGTCCGAGCGCGGACAGATACTTTTTCAGCTTTTCAAAATGCTCTGCGCACTCCGGGCAGAGGTTGTCGAGCATCGCCGGCGCGTCGGTCAGCTTGTCCGCATCCTCCTTGCAGTCGAGAATGCGCAGCGGATTGCGTTCAAAACGCTCCTGACAGGTTTTGCAAAGCGTGTTCAATTTCGGCGCCAGATATTCCTTCAGCTTCGCATGATACGCTTCGCGGCAGGTCGGGCAGCCGATGGAATTGATGTTCAGCTTCAGATCGCCGATGCCGTTCGCCGCCAGAATTTTCATCGCAAGGTCGATGATTTCCGCGTCGATGCTCGCATCCTTCGCGCCGAAAACCTCTACGCCGTTCTGATGGAACTGGCGCAGACGTCCCGCCTGCGGCTTCTCGTAGCGAAAACACGGGCACGCCGAATAATACAGCTTCACCGGCAACGCTTCGGCATACAAATGCGATTCAATCAAAGCGCGAACCGCGCCCGCCGTGCCTTCGGGCTTCAGGGTAATCGAACGGTTGCCCTTGTCGTTGAAGGTGTACATTTCCTTCTGAACCACGTCGGTGGTATCGCCCACGCCGCGCTGGAACAGCTCCGTGTGCTCAAAAATGGGCGTGCGAATCTCGCGATAGCCGGCCAGCGCACAAATGCGGCGCATATTGTCCTGAATAAACTGCCAGCGATGCGCGTCCTTGGGCAGCATATCCACGGTCCCTTTGGGGGCTTGAGTCAGCATTGTACCTACTCCTTTCGGATTCAATATCAAAAATAAAAAGCCTGCGTCCTGTTGCAGGGGCGATTTTCACCGCGGTGCCACCCTGCTTGGGACTTCAGACCCATCTCACAGGTTCGATAACGCCAACCAAGCGCCGCCAATCGCGGATGCTCCGAGATGTCCTTCCTCCGATTCCGAATGTGCGAACGCTTTCAGCCAACGGCGTTCTTCTCTTTTGCGCAGAAACCGGACTACTCTTCTCTTCAACGCACTGTATACCAAAATTATACGACCCCGCGCGTTAATTGTCAATACGCCGAATTGCCGCAGGAGGAAAATTAACCGACAGGCGAATGCCCGAATTGAAAATCTCGGTAAAACGGTTGCTTTTTGCTTTCGGTTGCGGTATAATAAACTGTAATGAGCGCCCGTGGCCTAGTGGATAGGGCATCTGACTCCGACTCAGAAGACCGTGGGTTCGAATCCCGCCGGGCGCGCTTTTCTTCGAAATATACACATTCGCCAAAATATCTTGGATTGATTTGTGCAGTATTTCGCTATTGACTTTTTCGACGGTTTGCAGTATAATAATTTGCGGACGTTGAGAGACGACCTTGTTATCTGGGTGTAGCGCAGTTTGGTAGCGTGCTTGAATGGGGTTCAAGAGGCCGGAAGTTCGAATCTTCTCACCCAGACCATAGAAGCCTGAATCAGTAATGGTTCAGGCTTTTTTATTGTTTCATTCTCAAACTGAGAAAGCATCTTAAAAAAAATGCGGATGCCGTGCTTCTCCAAGTGCCTTCAAGCATCCGCAAAGTGTTTATTCTATTGCATCGGTGTTTTTGAGTTGATCTTCCTGTTCCTTCAATTTTGACAATAGGATTTCCCCAACGGTAACCGCATCTTCTATGGTCAAATAGTGGTCTGCGCTTTTGCTCAGATAGAGTTTCCCCGACGCCTCAAATTCTTCATCCGCAAACCACACTTTCAGCCAAAGCGGATAATTCGGCAGAAAATGAAATACCGCACATAAATCGGCGTTGCTATCCGTCAGTTCCGCCCCGAGCATTTTGCAAATCCGCCGTATCGATTCAGGAGACTTTCCTTTCAGAAATGCTTTCAGATGATTTTCCATATCGTGGTCAAACTTTGTGCCTCGAATCAGGCCGCTTTTTAAGTCTCCAAACGGTATGATTTGCGATGAAACGCACGTTCCATCCGCCATATCCAAGTAATGAAGAATCACCAGTTGATGCCATTCATCCGGCTGCGGGCGGAAATCATATTCGGGAATCGCAAGCCGCACTTCCCGATTCAGGCTCTGCAGAACGATTTCAGACCGATTATCGCAAAATGTGCTTCCGCTCTTGCGCGCCATGTCCTGCGGAATGCGGTTTTTTATTCGAGCTTTGGCGGCTGCCAGCATTTCCTTGAATGCCCGATTGTCTTGAAAATTGTTTCTATGCAGATCGCTCATTTCTTGCCTACTTTCGTCCGTTAGCTTCATGTGCTATATAAAGGCGTTCTTCGAAAAGGAAAGAGTGCAATTCAACGATGGAAAATCGCAGATTTCAGACGCCGATTTTATAAACACGTCCCTGAAAGGTAGACGCTGTCTTTATCAATATAAATGGCAGCAGTCTGATTGTAGATCCGATTGATCTGTTGAAGCCTTTCTACGAACAACCCACTGCCGGGATCCCCGAACTCGGCAAATCGGCGCAAACATTTCTTGGCAGTTTCATCGCTTGTATTCTCCAAGTAGTTTCCTTTCTTAATCAGCCAGTCGTCAACCTGAGTGTCTTTAATAAACGGAACGTTTCCGAGCGATTGACCGACTGCTTTTGCAGCACCTCCAAGGCTCTTCCCCGCAATCATTTCAACAGACTTTCCGACAATCCCCTCAAGGCGTTCAGAACATTTTGTAAAGAGGTTGCGATATTCAAGCGCATAATTTTCAATCTTCTCAGTGATTTGCTGAATATAATCCGCATTGAAGTTGCCGAGCAGCATCACTTCGAGGAATGAAGCAAATGAATACGTGAACAACGCCATACGATAGTATTCAAACTTCTTTTGAAGTTTTTCCCGTATATCATCGGCAGTTTTATTTATATACAGCGTCGACTTCTCTCGATAGATATCGCCCACCTGTTTCTGATAGAAAATAATGTTCTGATCAGCCTTGCGCTTAATATCCAGTGCAAGTTTATGATGGTTTTGCGTGTATTCGGAATTATCCCAGTTGAACTTGTATTCCTTAATGATGTTGCTCAGGGTCTTGATATCGCCTTCAACCTCAGCTTCTTGTTTCTCTTCCAGAAAAGACATGATTGTCTTCTGCATCTCAATAATTTCACCAAGCCGATTTTCAATCGATGCCAATGCCACCGCCATCATCAGAGTCATCGGATTGATTGGCATTACGGTTTTCGAAGTTGTCGAAATCGAATCGACCGGAGCAAATTTCGCCATTTTGCCACGCCCGGCAGCGGTCTTCATAGCTCCCCATAAAGTACCGTCTTTTGCAACTTTTAGTGTGTCTCCGATTTCTGCGTTAACAAGGCGATAAAGACCTGTTCCGTTACTCTGCACCGTTTGGGTGATTGTTCGCAAAGGAGGCAACAAAGAAGCGACGCCCATTCCAAGGGGGGGCGATTTCGGCAATCGGCAATCGAACGGCGTCAAGCGTGCTAAGATCTACCTTGGTTGCCATCAGCATCTGATCGGCAACGGTTACCAAATCCGAATTGAGGTTCATCGACAATTGAGCGTTATTCGATGTTGCGATATCCGATTTTTCACTGTTCTTCTTAAAGCGATCAAAAATACCCATATAACAACCTCCATCCGATATCAATTATAATGCAAATCTTTCGAAAATGGAAGGGCAAATCGAGAATTCAAGACCTCGTTTATAAAAAGTATATCCCTTGTGCGGCAAACATCTCGGCAGAGAGACAATCCAAACTCGCTCAAGGCTACGTTTTCAACAGAGCTGGAACCTTTTCTCCCTTTGGGCTCCCCTGCATATGGCAATAAATTGTAAAAGAAATCGGGCACCAATCAAGATACATATCGTATCAAAATTGATGCCCGATTATGGCGGACCCTAAGGGATTCGAACCCCTGACCTTCTGGTCCGTAGCCAGACGCT
>CAVHAH010000160.1:0-4866 GCA_963633785.1 bacterium | reverse complement strand
CCGTTGAGAGAACGGCGTGCCTGTGCGGATACGTTTCGTTTTCTTTTCGTCTGTGTCATCAATATGCCGCTATTTATATAATTTATCAATAGATTGAATCAGTTTTTCAAGAAAATTTTCTTACAAGCAAGCCTTCCGATATCGCATTTTCCCCGCTTTCGAACCGATTTCCGATGTGCTTTCGTTTTGAGTCATTCTTGTTAATTTTGTCATCATTCCTTCTTCATTCCGTAAATATCACGCATGAATCGGCGCATTTTCGCCTTGATTTTCCTTCGATTCGAGCTCTTTTTCCCGTCACAATAATGTCAAATCCGACTATTTTCATTGGAATTTAACACAGAATATTAACGAAAAAAGTGCAAACATCTTTCGTTTCAAATTCCTCCCCGAGGGGATTCGACATTGACTTTTATCACCTCTTTTGATAAAATAATATCATCCATGGGCGTGGGGTTTTCCGCGAGAGCTCCGTGGCATCGGTTATGTCGTTGCCGCCCATGCGTCTTTCGCGGAAAGAATCAGCGTTCCATAAAAAAGTTTGGGAGGAAGTAACATTGAGCGAAATGAATACCACCTTCATCACAATCGAACAGATGGAAGCGGCCACCGACGCTTTGCTTGAAACCGCCAAGAAAGTTGGCGCGGATACCTGGCAGCAGCGTGCAAAGAATCAGACCCCGCATTGCAAATTCGGCGAAGAGGGCATCTGCTGCCGTATCTGCACGATGGGTCCCTGCCGTATCACCCCGAAATCTCCGCGCGGCGTTTGCGGCTGCGATGCAGACGGCATCGTTGCCCGTAACTATCTGCGCTTCACTGCCGGCGGTGCCGCAACGCACTCCGACCACGGCCGCAGCATTGCACATACGCTGTACCTCGCCAAGGAAGGCGGCAACTACCAGGTAAAAGATCCCGACAAGCTTCTCCGCATTGCGAAGGAATGGGATATCCCGACCGAAGGCAGAGATATTTACGACATCGCACATGAGGTTGCCGAGACCGGTCTGTTGGAATACGGCAAGCCGTTCGGCGTTCAGCGTTTCCTGAAGCGCGCGCCCGAATCCCGTCAGGAAATCTGGCATCGTGAAGGCATCGAGCCCCGTGCAATCGACCGTGAAGTTTCTCAGTCGATGCATATGACGCACATGGGCTGCTCCTCTCTGCCGGAAGCACTGGTTCGCCAGTCCCTGCGTGCAGGTATGTCCGACGGTTGGGGCGGATCCATGATGGGCACCGAGCTTTCCGACGTTCTGTTCGGCACTCCCAAGCCCGTTGATACCACCGCAAACATCGGCGTTATGGAGAAGGACATGGTCAACATCATCGTTCATGGTCATGATCCGTCCCTTTCCGAAATGGTCGTGTTCTATGCACAGGATCCGGAAATGGTCGCTCTTGCAAAGGAAATGGGCGCAAAGGGCATCAACGTTGCCGGCGTATGCTGCACCGCAAACGAAGTGACCATGCGTCACGGCATTCCGATGGCAGGTAACTTCCTGTCTCAGGAAAACGTGGTTCTGACCGGCGCTTGCGAAGCAATCGTTGTAGACGTTCAGTGCATCTTCCCCGCACTCGGCCCCCTCTCGAAGTGCTTCCACACCAAATTCATCACCACTTCTCCGATTGCTCAGATTCCCGATTCCGATTTCATCGAGTTCCATGAGGAAACCGCGGGCGAGAATGCGAAGAAGATCGTTGAGATGGCCGTTCGCAATTTCAAGAACCGCAATCCCGAACTGGTCAACATTCCGCAGCTGAAGACCAACGCCACCGTCGGTTATTCCGTTGAAGCAATCAAGAAGTGCCTCGACGGCGTTACCAACTCTCACGTTGACGAAGTCGGCACCACCAAGCCTCTGATCGAGTGCGTGAAGTCCGGCGTTCTGCGCGGCGCTGTCGCCATGGTCGGCTGCAACAACCCGAAGGTTCGCCCCGACACCGCTCACATCGAACTGATGAAGAAGATGATTGCAAACGATATCATCGTTATCGTTTCCGGTTGCTCTGCGCAGGCGGCTGCGAAGGCCGGTCTGATGAGCAAGGAAGCGAAGGAGCTTTGCGGCGAAGGTCTGAAGCGTGTTTGCGAACTGGTTGACATTCCGCCGGTTCTGCACATGGGTTCCTGCGTTGACATTTCCCGTATGATGATTCTCGCATCCGATATCGCAAAGGATTGGGGCATCGATATTGCTCAGGTTCCCGTTGTCGGCTGCGCTCCGGAATACATGTCCGAAAAGGCAATTTCTATCGGTAACTACGTTGTTGCTACCGGTATCGATACCTTCCTGGGCGTTAATCCGTACACCAAGGGCGGTCCGAAAGTCGAAGAGCTGCTGCAGGGCAGCATCAAGGACTGGGTCGGTGCAAATTACACCGTCGAATTGGACATCGAAAAGCTCGGCGATCTGATGATCGAGCGTATCGAAGAAAAGCGCACCGCACTGGGCATCTAATATAACACCAAAGGGGATTCAATTATGAAAGTAGCCATCACCGGAAAGGGCGGCGTCGGAAAAACCACCCTCTCCTCCGTTCTCGCAAGGCTGTATGCCGACGAGGGACGCAATGTACTCGCCGCAGACGTTGATCCGGATGCGAATCTGGGTTTGGCACTGGGCTTTACCGAGGAAGAAGTGAATTCGATCGTTCCGATTTCCAAGATGCGCAAGCTGGTGGAAGAGCGCACCGGCGCAAACGCTTCCAACAAATTTTTCAAGCTGAATCCGCAGGTAAGCGATATTCCCGACGCCTATGCCAAAGAAATCAACGGCGTGAAGCTGTTGGTTATGGGCACAGTGGAAACCGGCGGCTCCGGATGCGTATGTCCCGAGCACGTTATGCTCAAGGCAATCCTGTCCAATCTCGTTTTCCGCAAGGACGACGTGGTCATTATGGATATGGAAGCCGGCCTTGAACATCTCGGACGCGGCACGGCCAGCATGATGGATCAGTTCATCGTGGTTATCGAGCCGGGCGCGCGCAGCATTCAGACCTACGAAAAGGTCAAGTCTCTCGCGAAGGATTTGGGAATCACCCGTGTTCGCGTCGTGGCCAACAAGGTGCGCGACAAGCAAGACGAGGAATTCCTCAAGAGCCGTATTCCCGAAGACGCACTGCTGGGATTCATCCACTATAACCCCGAAGTAATCGACGCCGACCGTCGCGGCATGTCTCCGTATGACACGAGCCCCGTGGCGGTAGAAGAGATTAAGGCAATCAAGGCGCGGATGGACAACGAAAAAGAATGAATCATGAAAGGAATGGGAACATAGATGGGATTGTTTGATAGAGTATTCCGCGGTTCCGATGAAATGTATTTCAAGGCGGAAACCGAGCTGAACGCCGTCATTGCCGAGCTGGGCGAAGACGCACCCATGACCATGCCCGACACCGCATATTTCCTTGCGTGCATCTATGCCTATCTGGGCAAGAAAGTCACGAAGCTGGGCGAATTGAAAGAAGCTCTCGGTGAGCTGCGTGCCATGATGGGCCGTGAATACCGCACGAAGTCGATTTTCGATTCCGGTATCGCAACGGCTTGCTGCGCGGAAGTTATCGAAGCTTGCAAGTATGCCCGCAGTGCAACTCCCTACGAGGGCACTCAGTATCACGGACATTTCTCCGATGCGGAAGTGCGTGAATTGGGCGTTCCGCTGGTTACGCGCGATATCCCGGGCTTCGTTGTTATGATCGGTCCCGCACCGAGCGTTGAAGAAGCGGTTGAAACCGTAAAGGGCTATCAGTCCCGCGGTATCTTCGTATTCATGATCGGCGGCATCATCGATCAGGTACACTCCGCCGGCATGAACACCGGTTTCCCGGTGCGTGTTGTTCCGGTCGGCGCAGACATTTGGTCTGTCGGCCATGTTATCTCCCTGGTTACCCGCGCTACGATGATTTTCGGCGCAACCGAGCCCGGCGATGCAGCGGCATTCCATCGCTACACCTTCGACCGTATTTTCGCTTTCGTCAATGCTTATGCTCCGGTGAATGACATCACCGTTGCTTGCGGCGCAGGCGCAATCAAGATGGGCTTCCCGGTTATCACCAACGATACCGATGACATGTGGGCAGTTCCGAAGTCTTTGATTATCAACACCAATACCAAGGACTGGATTGACACCTCTCTGGAAGCGCGCGGCATCAAGATTAAGGTCACGAACATCGACATCCCCGTGGCATTCTCCTCTGCGTATGAAGGCGAAATCATCCGCAAGAAGGATATGCGCATTGAAATGGACGGTTCTCGTGTGGACTGCGTTGAGCTGGTTCGCACGAAGGAGCCTCACGAGATCGAGGATCATTCGATTATCGTGGAAGGTCCCGACTTCGATGCATTTGAAGTGGGCGCAAAGATTCCGATTGCTTACATCGTCGAAGTGGCCGGCAAGACCATGCAGACCGACTTCGAAGGCGTATTCGAGCGTAAGTTCCACAGCTTCCTGAACTGCATCGAAGGCGTTATGCACACCGGCCAGCGCGATATGATTCGTATCCGCGTGAGCAACGCCGCATTCGACGCAGGCTTCCGTGCGAAGCATCTCGGCGAAGTGCTGTATGCCAAGATTAAGAGCGAATACGACACGGTTGTTGACAAGTGCCAGGTGAAGATTTACACCGATCCGGAAAAGGTGCACGAGCTGCGTGAAGAAGCGAAGGCCACCTTCGATCGTCGTGATGACCGTCTGAAGAGCATGACCGACGAATCCGTTGATGTGTTCTATACCTGCATTCTCTGCCAGGCATTCTCTCCGTCTCACGTTTGCATCGTTACCCCCGAGCGTCTCGGTCTGTGCGGTGCCGTTTCCTGGCTGGATGCAAAGGCCACGAACGAGCTCGACCCGCAGGGTCCGTGCCAGATCG
>CAVHAH010000159.1:0-4894 GCA_963633785.1 bacterium | reverse complement strand
AGATATGCAATACGGCCCGTTTACCCGCGATGGCGATGTATTGACGCTTCGTTATGAAACCGGAGAATTCTTTAGCTTCACAAAAGTCGAAGCCCGATAAAAACAACCGCCCTGCAAGCTGACAAGAATGCGCTTGCAGGGCTTTTTTAGAAATCGAATAAAACGTGAATTCTCAAAGTTAATGCCGCGGCGGAAGAGATGCTGTATTTTATCAACGTCTCCTTAAATGTATATCGAACCGATAATAGCGAGTGCGAACAGGAGAAGCGAGAGGAAAGCGGCTGTTGCTGTGGTTTTTACGGTTCGACCGAACAGCGTGAGATGGGGTTTCTTCTGATAGCACGTCTCCGTACAGCGCAAACAACCGATGCATTCGCCGCCCGACAATTCCTCTTCTTTGGACAGATTCAAGCCGACAGGACATTGTTTACTGCATAAACTGCAGTTGCCGCACGCCTTATACGCTTGCGTGGCCTGAGTGGGTTTGCGAATCCTTACAAGAAGGGAAGGGGGGAGGATTGAGAAAAGTGCGCCCATAGGGCACAAATATCTGCAAAAAAATCGAGGAATCATCGCCATGCCGATGAGCAAAAGCCCCAGAATCACAATCGCAATACGATATTCATCGGAGGGCATTTTTCCTGCCAGCAAAAGCGCAAACGCATCCCATGGACTTTTGCCCTGCAGCCACGCCTGATGTCCTGTTGCACAAAGCGCAAAAACGGCAATCAGAACGACGTATTTTATGTATTTCAGCCAATGGGGAGGGGTAATGCGCTTTTTTCGTTTCAACAGCTTCGAAAACAGAAAATAGACGAAATCTCCCATGGCCCCGAAAGCACATGCCGTCCCGCAGAAAACTCTTCCGAACAGAAGCGTGAAAATCAGCAAAAGAAGCAGTATTCTGATATTGCCCGAAAAAACAATCGGCGTTCCGGATTTCATCGCATCGGCAATGTTTTTCACACCCGCAAATGCCGATGCAAACAGGCTCGGCGCAAATATCCAGAATGCAATCTGACTTGCAACGCGCACGAGCGTCATCGGATGCCGCCGAATGAAAGAGACCGCTTGTTTTATACGCTTATTCATTTTCGGCTCCCTCCAATGCATCGTCTATTGCGTCAAGAATGCCCCATGTGCTGTGCGTTGCGCCTGAAATCGCATCCAAATCGGTGGTCTGCGAAGCAATCACTTTTTTCAGAATTTGCTTGGCATCTTTCAAATACGGAGGATCTTCATCTTCGGCGGAAAGCACGGCTATGTCTGTAATGCTTCCGCTTTCAACGGTCACCTGCACCGTAATTGTTCCGGCGTAGCCTTCACCGCTTCCGGTATAAATGCCGTCTGCGTATTTTGAATCGGACGCTATTGCGATTTGCTCTGTCGATTCGGACGCAGTTCGATTAAGCTGCTGAATGCTGATTCCCTGATAACCGATTACGCCGATTACCAAACACGAGCTTAATACCCAACGAACGATGTTTTCCCTTTTCATGCATAACCTCTATAGAAAGAAGCCGCAGCCGTCCGACTGCGGTTTCTGAATCAATTTCGGAGATGCCACACAATGCGGCATCTCCTTTGCTTTTTATTCGGCGGGAGCGTAATCGTATTCAATGGAGATTTCGTCTGCACCTGCGGCGGAGATGGTCACCGTGTAGTGCGTATCCGTCGGAAGCTCTTGACCGGAGACATCGAATGCAACGGTCAGAATGCCGTTATCATTGCTTACGCTTGCGGCGGTTTCTGCCAGAACAACTTCCTCGGCCTTGCGTCCGGAACCGACCGTATAGCTCAGTTTGTAAACGCTTGCATCTTCCAGTGCGGCCACATAAGCGGCATTGGCATCGGCATCGAGAGAAACGTATACATTTCTTGCATCGATTGCAGCATTCAGTTCGGTTTCACCTTCTGCCAGTGCGGGGATTTCTTCGGCAGCGGCAACGGGAGCTTTGTAGTTCAGAACCAGACCGTCCGCTTCAACCGTAACATCCGCATAGCCTTCGGAAATCAGAGTGATGCGATAATTGCCGTCGCCCAAATCGGCGAAACGCTCGAAATCGTTGGTAATGGAAACCTCGATGTAGTTTCCGTGGTTGAAGGAGAAGTAGCTGTCCTTATGAAGCATATTGCCGGCGAATACATCGTCTTCGGTATCAAACACGCCGTCTTCGCCTGCCCACTGCAGCTTTGCACCCTGGAAATTCAATGCATAGTGCATGAATCCGGCGAGCTTATCGGCGTCTTCTTTGTTATCCGCATAGGTGGAATCCTCGAAGAGCGTATCGAGAGATGCTTCGTCCAGGCTTGCAACAGAACCTCTGCTGTAACCGTCATAAGCATCCAGGTATACATACATCGTCAAATCGGCGAAGCCGTCGCCGTGTGCAACTTTCTTCGTGCCGTTTTCGCCGTTGCCGAGATAAGCAGCACCGGCATCCTTCACCTGCGCATTTTCATTCAGCTCACGCGCGCCGTAAATGCCGTTGGCATAGAGTTCCTTGCAGGCGTAAGAAGTCATTTCGTCTACAAAGGTAATCTTTTCCAGCTGCGCATTGAATGCTTCCAGCTGAGCGTTGGTCGTGCCGGCCTCGGTCAGCGCCTGAGCCGCTTCGACAGTCGCCTTCTTTACCTTTACGGGAACCTTCTTCAGGGCAACGATGCGATAGCCCGCAACGCTCTCTTCATAAGTGGTTTCCGTGTTCGGCGTATAACCGACGGTGTTTTCCGTATCAAGACGGGTGTTTTCGCTCAGTGCGATTCCGGGCACTTCGTTGGTGTTGACGTTGATGGAGTAGCCGGTCGGCGCATCCGCATCTTCAACGATTTCGCTGGAATAGACCTGCGTGCTGCCGTCATCCATCTTCACTTCCACAACATTGGCGAAACCTGCGCGGAAGAGACCGTAACCGACGGTTGCGCGGGAAACGGCATCGTACATGCCGCTGTCGTTATCCCAAGTGGCCTTTTGTACGCCGATATAGGGATCCGCATCTTCGGAAGAGGAGTAACCGTAATGCAGATACTCTTCGCTCTGCGCCGTCAAGTCGGGATTCTCAAGATCGAATTCATCGCATGCAACGGGGTTTTCCAATTCACCATACCAGAAATCCGCAAAGGACATTTGCGTGTAACCGTACAGGTATTCGGAATCTGCGGTGTTTTCGGCAACGGCACAAACGCCGATAACCTGAAGCATCAAAGCAAGGCAGAGAACAAGTGAAAATCTCTTTTTCATTGGGGACCTCCTCAATACTATATAGTTAAATGCTTTTAACCGTAGATAGGATATCAGTTTTCCCGTGCTTTGTCAACTGGAGAACGAGTTAATTATGCTGACGGTGATATTAAAATTCTAATCATAAAATCATTGCATAATGCACATGAATAAGAATATTGTCGGCATGATGATGTTTATTTCTCGAAAAGAAAGGACATTCCCGTTTCCCGAAGCGACGACGGAAAGGATTCAAGCATCACATAGTATATAAGTTTCTTTTGACGCATAAAGGAAACCGTGCTATAATAAACGGGTATGAATGACGGAGTTCTCATAATTGTAAACTTAACACGGCTCAAATTGAAGTTTATCTAGAGTTGATATTACACGGCTATGATAGGTGTGTAAGCAGCGCAGGGCGTTTGATATACCCTCATATATCCATCCGACTTCCCCAAGGTAGGATGACAACGATTCGTACCCCCATCCTTTCGTTCTTAAATGCTCTGCGCAGCTTTCCCCTTTATCACCGTTAGACAGGGGTCGCTCACAATGTACAATTTTATTTATAATCCGATTGCGGGAAAGGGAAAGGCGCAGCGCTTTCGCTCGGAAATCGAACCGAGGCTGAAGGCGGAGGGCGTTTCTTTTCATTTTTGGACAACCGATGCGCCGCGCGATGCTACCCGCATTGCCAAAGAACTTACGGAGCATGGGGAAGAGAACATCATCGTAATGGGCGGCGACGGAACCGTAAACGAAGTTCTCAACGGCTTGGCGGATCCTTCCAAAGTAAAACTCGGTCTGATTCCCTGCGGATCCGGAAACGATTTTGCCGCCGCTATCGGAATACCGTCTACGCCGCAAGGCGCACTCGACAAGATTCTGAAAGGCACGGCGAAGCCGACCGATTATCTCGTATGCTCCGGAATTCGCGGCTTGAATGTAATCGGCGCAGGCATTGACGTGGACATTCTTCAGCGAAGCTATCGCGCGAAATACCTGCGCGGCAGTTTGAATTATTTTGTGTCGCTGATAAGAAGCCTGCTTCATTTCAAAAACTATTCTTTTCATGCAACCGTGAATGGCAGAAAATCGGCGCATGAAGGGTTTATTGTTTGCGCCTGCAACGGTCGGCGCATCGGCGGAGGCATTCCGATTTGCCCGAAAAGTATCTGCGATGACGGAATGCTTGATATCGTGATTGTGGACGGCATCAGGAAATCGAAGTATCCGAGTGCGCTGCTGAATCTTCTCAAGAGCAAAATTCTCGAACAAAAATACACCATTCACGCACTTGCGCCCGAATTGAAGGTTGAATTCGATCGCCCGACCACCATTCAAATCGATGGAGAGCTTTACGACAATCTCCCGTTCGACATTTCCGTTGTACACAACGCATTGCGCGTATATCGTTAGGAGAAAATATGTTTGGTGATTGTCATGTGCACATGGTGCTCGACGGCGTTGATTTTCGCGCGGCGATGAATCGCCATCGCCCGCAGCCGAATGACGATTCGATTCGCACGTGCTTAAATGCCTATCGCAATGCGGGAATCACTTATTTGCGTGACGGCGGCGACAAATTAAATGCGGGAAAACGCGCAAGCGAATTGGCGGAGGAATACGGAATCGAATATCGAACGCCCCTGTTTCCGATTTGCAAAAAGG
>CAVHAH010000158.1:0-4894 GCA_963633785.1 bacterium | reverse complement strand
ATATGGCGGAAATCGAGAGCGATCCGGAACAGAAACAGCATTTGCATGAAGAAGCGAAAAAGTATTTCCGATTGGCGCACGAGCAAAAGCCGGATCAGGTAACTTCTATTTATTATCTTGCCAAACTGGAAGAGCAGGACGGCAATCGCGAAGAGGCGAGAAAGCTGATTGGCGAAGCGCTGACCATGCCGATTACCTCGATTTGCCCCGTGAGCCGAAGCGAGATGGAGGCATACGAGCAATCACTGCGTTGAACGATAACATAAACTGTGGTAAAATGAAAGCAGTAATTTAGAGGAGCGTTTCTGAATATGAAAATAGTGGTGATGTGCGGCGGGCTTAGCATGGAGCGCGATGTATCGATTTCGTCGGGAACGCTGATTTGTTCCGCACTGCGCAAGCTCGGTCATAAGGCGGTTTTGGTGGATATGTTTTTGGGCCTTGAGGATTATCAGGGCGATTTGAATGATTTGTTCGAACATCTCCCCGAACTCAAAGAGGCACATGTGCCTGCGCAGGCGCCTGATTTGGATGCCGTGATCGCTTCACGCAAATGGAAAAGCCCCAGCAGAGTGGGCAAACACGTATTCGAGATTTGCCAGCTTGCGGATGTGGTGTTCCTGGGTCTTCACGGCGCTTGCGGTGAGGATGGGCGCATTCAGGCGGCGCTGGATTTGATGGGCGTAAAATATACCGGAAGCGGTTATTTGAGCAGCGCATTGGCCATGGACAAGGATTTGACCAAGCGCCTGATTGCCGATACGGGTGTAAAGACCCCTCAGTGGCAGCAGGTTGATTTCGAAAAATGCGATTTGGAAAAAATCATTGAGGAAACAAAGCTCCCGTGTGTGGTGAAACCGGTGGACAACGGTTCTTCCATCGGCGTGGCGATTCCCGAAACGAAGGAAGCGCTGCGCATTGCTTTGGAAGCAAACAGAAAATACGGGCGCGTGATGGTGGAGGAATACATTCGCGGACGGGAAATCGATGTGGGCGTTCTGAACGGACGGGCGCTTCCGTCGATTGAGATTATTCCGAAAAAAGGCTTTTACGATTATCAAAACAAATATCAGGCCGGGGCAACGGTGGAAATCTGCCCCACGAAGATCGAACCCGAAATCGAGAAACGGTTGGGAGAAGCGGCTCAAAAGGTGCATAGCGCACTGGGCCTGAGCGCTTATTCCCGTTCTGATTTCATTGTGTCGGGACAGGATGTGTATTTTCTGGAAATCAACACTCTGCCGGGCATGACCCCCACGAGCCTGATGCCGCAGGAAGCGGCGGCGGCAGGCATTGATTATGAATCGCTTTGCGAAAAAGTGATTGAAATGGCATTGGAGGAAACCCGCGCATGAAGCATTTCACAATTCGGCAGCTCATTCAGGCAACAAACGGCGTATTCTACGGCAAGCCCGAGGCTTTGGACAACGAGATTGCATTTGTAACCAGCGATAGCCGAGAGGTCGGCGCAGGAGCACTGTTTGTGGCATTCAAAGGCGCGCGTGTGGACGGACACGATTTCATGGCGCAGTGCCTTCAAAGCGGCGCAACCTGCTGTTTGAGCGAACGGATGCCGAATGCAAAGGAAGAACCGTGCGTGGTGGTGGATTCCACATTGCATGCGATGGGCGCATTGGCAACGTGGTATCGGGAACAGTTCAACATTCCCGTAATCGGCATCACGGGCAGCGTGGGCAAAACCACCACCAAAGAGATGATTGCTTCGGTGCTGTCGGAAGGATTCTTCACCCACAAAACCGAGAAGAATTTCAACAATGCGCTTGGCGTGCCGCAGACGCTTCTGAAAATGGACAAGCTGCATCAGGCGGCCGTGATTGAAATGGGCATCAGCGATTTCGGCGAAATGCGCGTATTGACGAACATGGTCAAGCCCACGATTGCCGTAATGAGCATAATCGGCGATTCCCATCTTGAATTTTTGGGCGACCATGCAGGCGTTTTGCGCGCGAAGGGCGAGATTTTCGAAAGCATGAAGCCCGATGATTTGGCGATTCTCAACGGCGATGATGAATATCTGAAAAACTTCACGCCGCCGACGCGCAAACTGACCTACGGTTTGAATCCCGAGAATGATTTCGTGGCCACGAACGTATGCAATATGGGCGCAGACGGCGTGCGCTGCACGATTAGCCATCACGGACATTCCTTCAATGCGTATATTCCGGCATTCGGCGTGCACATGGTGTATGCCGCCCTTGCGGGCACTGCGGTGGGGTATGCGCTGGGGTTGAATGATGCGCAGATTGCGAAGGGCATTTCGCGTTTCAGAACCGTCGGCGAACGCGCGAGAATTCTCAGAACCGCCCATATAACCATCGTGAGCGATTGCTACAATGCCAATCCTTCCTCGGTGGGTGCGGCGATTCGGTCGCTGAAAATGCTGCAAGGCAGAAAGGTTTGCATTCTGGGCGATATGCTGGAACTGGGCGAAAACACAATCGCACTGCATGAAGGCGTCGGAAAGAAAGCGGCCGAAGAGGGCATGGATTTGGTGCTGACTGCCGGCGAATTGTCGAAGCACATTTGCGAAGGCATGCGCAGCGGCGGCGGAAATGCAAAGGCTTATGAAACGCGCGATGATTTGATTGCCGATTTGAGCAATCAGATTCACGAAGGCGATGCGGTGCTGGTGAAAGCCTCGCACAGCATGGCGTTTGAAAAGGTTACGCAGGCGCTGCTGAATCTGTAAGATACGGCAATACACTGCGAAAAAGGGGAGGGAATTATCATGTCGCAAAGATCAAGATTGCGGATGGATTTCAAATCGCTGATGTCACAGCGGATGGACGCAGAGGAACTGAGCGAATCCCGCTATAATTTCATGATCGGCTTGATGCTAGTTTGGGGATTCGGGCTGAATTATGTGATTGCCAAGCTGTTCACGCCCGTGATTCTGACATTCCTGTTCAGTTCTTCCGGCATGATTGCATTTCTGATTGCCTATTTCATTCTGGTAATTGCGGGTTCTTCTCTGGTGCGCAGTTACAGTGCGGGCAAGTGTTTCCTGGGCTATAATATGATTGTTCTGCCCTTGAGCGTTGTGGTGGCGCTGGCAACGGTATTGTATGAGCCTGCGCTGGTAACCCGTGCGGCGCTGTGCACGGCGATTGTAACTTTGATTATGCTGATTGTCGCAACGGCGTTTCCACAGTTCTTCCAAAATATGGCGGGCGGCTTGAGCGTTGCCCTGCTGGGCGTGATTTTGGTTGAAGGACTGGGCGGATTGTTCTTCAGAAACGTATTCACGATGACGGATTGGCTGGTTGTGGGCATTATGAGCTTGTACATCGGTTTTGATTGGGTGCGTGCAAACAGCGTTCAACCGACCACCACGAATGCGATTGCCGCAGCGAGTGCGCTGTATTTGGATATTATCAACATCTTCGTGCGTCTGCTGAGCATTCTTGAGCGCTCTAGGAGGGACTGATGAGAAAGCTGATTGTGATTGAGGGAACGAACGCCTCCGGAAAGAGCGGATTGGGTGTTGCGCTGGCGAAAAAGTATTCCGGAGAAATCGTTTCCGCCGATTCACGGCAGGTGTTTCGAGGCCTGGATTTGGGGTCGGGCAAAATCACGAAGGATGAAATGCAGGGCGTGAAGCATCATCTTCTCGATGTTGCCGAACCGAACGAATTCTTCTCGATGCACGATTTTCAGCGCATGGCCTATCAGGCTATCGACGCCATTCACGAATCGGGAAATCAGCCGTTTTTGGTGGGTGGCACGGGATTGTATGTGGAATCGGTCACGCAAGGATATGTGATGAACGATTGCAAGCCCGATTTGGAATACCGAGCGTATTTGGAAACGTTTGAAACGCCCGAGCTTTATAAAATGCTTTTATCCCTGCGCCCGAATATCGAAATCGACCCGAAAAATCGGAATCGTGTGATGCGGCGCTTGGAGAAGATTCACGACGGCGATGAAGAAGCCGCTCCCAATCAGCCGAGGTATGAATGCCTGAAGCTGGGCGTGTCGTGGAAGCCCGAAGTGCTGCGGGCGCGCATCGATGAGCGATTGACCCGCCGATTGAATCAGGGCATGATCGAAGAAGTGCAGTCGCTGATGGACGAAGGCGCAACGCCTGAATTTCTCAAGAAACTGGGGCTGGAATACCGCTTCATCACACAGTATCTTCTGGGAGAAATTCCCACCCGCGAGGAAATGGTAGACGGACTCGCAACCGCCATTAAGCAGTTTGCGAAGCGCCAGAGAATCTGGTTTCGAAGGGATCCCGATATTCACTGGCTGGACATGGAAGATCGGCCGTTTGAACAGGCCTGCGAGAAAATCGACGAGTTTTTGTATAAACAATAGTGGTTGGAGAACTCCAACCGCTTTTTTCGGTTGATGTTTTTCCGAAATTCATGTATAATAGTAGAAAAGTGATCGTTTGGAGGAAGCACAATGGGCAAATATGCGATCGGTATCGATGTGGGTGGTACCAACAGTAAGATCGGTTTGTTTGATTCGGAGATGCACCCGATTAAAATCATCAGCACGCTCACGGATAAAGAGCTTGAAGCGGATCAGCTGATGGACATCCTTGCAATGCAGGTGCGTCGGCTTGTGCAGGAACAGGGATTGCAGTGTTCGGATATTCGGGGCGTCGGTGCGGCGTTTCCGTCGTTTATCGATTATAAAAACGGCGTGGTGCTTGAAACCAGCAATATCATTTCTCTGACGGATCAGCCGGTGCGTGATATGCTTTCCCAGCGCCTGGATTTGCCCGTTTGGCTGGACAACGGTGCGAATTGCGCCGCCCTTGCGGAACATGAATTGGGAGCCGGACGCAATCAGGATGATATGATTTACGCAACGCTGGCCACGGGCATCGGCGGTGCTTTGATTTTGAACGGCAAATTGTATCGCG
>CAVHAH010000157.1:3783-4911 GCA_963633785.1 bacterium | reverse complement strand
GCATCGGAAACATACAGTTCAGCCATGGAAGCGAGCTCCTTGGCGAATTCGGGATCATTCTTTTCCTCTTCGGCCATGAAGCGAACGTTTTCAAGCAAAACAGCCTTGCCGGGTTCAACCTCGGCAGCCAGACGCTTTGCATCCTCGCCGACAACATCCTTTGCAAGCTTTACTTCGAAGCCGAGTTTTTCGCTCAGGCGCTTTGCCACGGGAGCGAGGGAATATTTCATATTGAACTCTCCCTTGGGGCGTCCGAGGTGAGAGCAAAGAATCACGGCTGCGTTATTGTCAAGCAAATAACGAATCGTGGGCAATGCAGCGTTAATGCGGGTTTCATCGGTAATGTTGCCTTCGCCGTCGAGCGGTACGTTGAAATCGCAGCGGACAAGCACTTTTTTGCCGGAAACCTGAACATCTTCAATGGTCATCTTATTGAGATTCATGGTAAGTCACTCCTTCTCATAATTATGGTTCTATTTTATCACAACAATGTTAGAAATAAAAGCAATTTTTTGCAACTTTCAACCGTTTTTTGCACGAGCGTCAAGCTTATCGGGCTTTTACTGCCGTTTCTCTTGTTAATTGCAGTTGATTATTGCCCATTGCCTTGAACGAAACGGCATTATTTTTGCGCAAACAAGCGAAACTTTCTCATTAGCCGTACCTGAATTTTGCAACGGTTTAACGTTGGTATGATATAATACGCCGTCAGGAGGTTTTGCACTATGCCCAATACTGTACTTCGCGCACGCGATGTGCGCTATCGATATGAAGACAGCGACGTTTTTGCGGTCAACGGCGTGTCTATGGATATTCGGGAAGGTGAATTCGTAGCCATTCTGGGCAGAAACGGAAGCGGAAAATCTTCGTTTGCAAAGCTGCTGAATGCACTGTTTTTGCCGACATCCGGAACCGTTGAAGTTTGCGGCATCCGCGCAACGGATGATGATTCGGCATTTGAATTGCGTCGCTCGTGCGGCATGGTGTTTCAGAATCCGGACAATCAAATCGTGGCGACAATCGTTGAAGAGGATTGCGCTTTCGGACTGGAAAATATGGGAATCCCTCCCGAAGAAATTCGCAAAAGCGTGGATGATGCACTGCGAGCGGTCGGCATGAGCGAATACG
>CAVHAH010000157.1:0-3773 GCA_963633785.1 bacterium | reverse complement strand
CGAATACGCAAAGCGCTCCCCCGCCATGCTTTCGGGAGGACAAAAACAACGTGTGGCGATTGCGGGCGTATTGGCGATGCGGCCCAAAATCATCGTGTTCGATGAATCGACCGCAATGCTCGATCCGGTCGGACGAAGCGACGTGCTGGAGCTTGCGAAAAAGCTGAATCATGACGAGGGCATCACGGTAATCTGGATTACGCATTTTATGGATGAAGTGATTCACGCCGATCGTGTGATTGTAATGGACAAAGGTAAGATTGCACTGGAAGGCTCTCCGTACGAAGTATTCAAAAACAGCGCGAAAATCCGTGAATTGGGGCTTGAGATTCCCGAAATGATGCGGCTGTCGGAAATGTTGCGATCGGACGGAATTCAAGTTTGCGATGCGATGACCGTTGAGGAGATGGCGGAGGAAATATGCCGATTGAAGTCAAAAATCTGAATTACATCTATATGGCGGGAACGCCGTTTGAATCACACGCGCTCAAGGACGTGTGTCTGAGCATTTGCGACGGTGAATTCATCGGCATTATCGGGCACACCGGCAGCGGAAAAAGCACTTTGATTTCGCACCTGAATGCGCTCGAAAAGCCGCAGGCGGGATGTGTGTTTATCAACGGCACCGATTTGGGCGAAAAGGGCGTGAATCTGAACGAGATTCGCAAAACGGTCGGGCTTGTATTTCAGTATCCGGAGAATCAATTATTTGAAGAAACCGTTGCAAAGGATATCGCTTTCGGACCGAAAAACCTGAAATTAAGCGATGCGGAAATACACGAGCGTGTGCAGCGTGCAATGCAATCCGTCGGTTTGGATGCTTCGCTTGCGGAAAAATCGCCGTTCGATCTTTCGGGCGGACAAAAGCGGCGTGTGGCGATTGCGGGCGTATTGGCGATGGAGCCGAGCGTTTTGATTCTGGATGAACCTGCCGCCGGATTGGATCCGGAAGGTCGAAGAGGCATGCTGGATTTGATTAAGAGTATCCATCAGCGCGGCGTAACGGTTGTAATGGTTTCGCATTCAATGGACGATGTCGGACGGCTTTGCGATCGACTGTATGTGCTCGATCACGGAAAAATCGCATTCAGTGGAACGCCTGCGGAGGTATTCCGCCATGCGGACGAACTGCGCAAAATCGGTTTGGATGTTCCGCAAAGCGCATCGCTGGCACGTCTGTTGCGTGAAAAAGGCTTGGACATACCCGAAGAAATATACACAACGCAGGATGTCGAGCGTGCCATCTGCGCAATTCTTCACAAGAAGGGAGCATAAGAAATGCTCAAGGATATAACGCTGGGGCAGTTCTTTCCGGGCGATTCGTTTCTGCATAAACTCGACCCGAGAATGAAATTGCTGCTTACGTTTGCATTGATTGTAATCCTGTTTGTTTCGCGGGGTTTCCTCGGCTTCGGATTGATATTCGTTTTCATTGCGGCCGCAACAATCGCTTCCGGCATCAAACCCAAAATAATGCTGCATGGGCTGAAACCGATATTCTTTATCGTGATATTCACATTCGTGCTCAATCTGTTTTTCCAGGGAACGGGAAACGAAATATTCAGGCTCGGCTTTCTGAAAATTACGGACGACGGTCTGCGCACGGCGTTGTTTCTTGCGGTTCGCCTGATTATGCTGGTATTCTGCACACAGCTGCTCACGCTGACCACTTCGCCGATTTCTCTGACGGACGGTCTTGAATCTTTGATGAAGCCGCTGAAAGCGATTCACTTTCCCGTGCATGAAATCGCAATGATGATGTCGATAGCCCTTCGGTTTATTCCCACATTGATGGAAGAAACCAATAAAATTATGAAGGCACAGACGGCGCGCGGTGCCGATTTCGAATCGGGAAATCTCATTCAGCGCGCGAAAGCGATGGTTCCGCTGCTCGTTCCGCTTTTCGTGAGCGCATTTCGCCGTGCGGATGAACTGGCTTTGGCGATGGAGGCACGTTGTTATCGCGGCGGAGACGGCCGCACCAAGCTACGCAAACTGCGTTTTACTTGTCGTGACCTGATTGCCGCACTGCTTACCCTGCTTTTGCTGGCAGGTATTATCGTTTTGAATGCGGTCGGTGCGTTTTAACGGAGAAAGCGAATGCCGAGAATTCAGATTATCGTTGAATACGACGGAACCAATTACGCAGGATGGCAGCGCCAGGAAAATGCGATGACCGTTCAGCAGATGCTTGAAGAAAAGCTGAGCCTGCTCACAAAAGAAAAGATTGTTCTGCACGGCGCAAGCAGAACCGATGCAGGTGTGCATGCCCGTGGGCAATCGGCGCATTTTGATACGCTCAGCCGTATTCCCGCGGAAAAATTCAGCTATGCGGTAAATACGATGCTTCCGGAAGATATTCGCGTTCGCTGTTCGCGCGAAGTGCCCGAAAGTTTTCACGCGCGTTTTTCCACAAAGGGAAAACGCTATTGCTATTTGTTTCAGGTAAGTCCGCATTCAAGCCCTCTGAATCGCCTGAATCACGCACATGTGATTTATCCTTTGGATGAAAAGCTGATGCAGGAAGAAGCAAACGATTTGGTCGGAACGCATGATTTTGCGGCGTTTGCGGCGAGTGGATCGGTGGTTCGGGATACCGTGCGTTCCATTTACCGCGCGGATGTTGTGCGAAACGGCGAAGAAATCTGTCTGACAATCGAAGGAAGCGGATTTCTGTATAATATGGTGCGCATTATTGCGGGAACTTTGATCGGCGTCGGCTCGGGCAAAATCGAACCCGGCGCATTCAAACGGGCCATTCAAAGCAAGAACCGCCTGGATTTGGGCGTGACTGCGCCTGCACGGGGTCTGACTTTAATGGAAGTGTTTTACGATTCGATTCGGGAGTGAGTATTTATGGAAACAACCAACGCAATGCGGCTTCTCAAACAAGCGGGCGTCGAATTCGGAGAATCAAGCTACGAAGTAGACGAAAACGATTTGAGCGGTGTTCACGCCGCCGAGCTTTTAGGCGTCGAAGTGGAGCGTGTATTCAAAACGCTGGTTACCCGCAGCGATAAGGGGCACTTGTATGTGTTCTGCATTCCCGCCGCAGAGGAGCTCGATTTGAAAAAATGTGCGTCCGTCGTCGGCGAAAAAAAGCTGGAAATGATTCATGTGAAGGAATTGCAGGGACTCACCGGCTACATTCGCGGCGGTTGCTCTCCTATCGGCATGAAAAAGAAATATCCGACGGTTATCGATGAAACGGCGCTTTTGTCGGATACCGTTTATGTTTCCGCCGGACTTCGCGGACGGCAGATTATCATTGCTCCCGAAGCACTCGCTCAGTTCGTTTCGGCAAAGTTTGCGGATATTATTAAATAGGGAGAATCTTATATGAAGGCAATCGTTTTTGATTTCAACGGAACGCTTTACAACGACACCCGTTTTCATATTGAAGCCTGGAAGAATTTCTTTCGCCGCCGCAATATCGAGTATTCTAATGAAGAAGTTCGTGCGAAATTCGTAGGTCCGGGGAATATCGATATTTTCAGAAACTCTATCGATCCCGATCTTCCGATGGATAAAATCAAAGAGCTGTCCGAGGAAAAGGAACGGGAATATCGCGCCGTGGCAGGTTCAAAGAAAGAAAACCTGGCGCTGGTTCCCGGTGCGGATGAAATGTTTGATGCATTGAAGCTGCGTAAAATTCCGATGACAATCGCCACGGCCTCCCCTATTGAAAATGTTGAATTCTATCTGCACACGCTCGGGCTGGATAAGTGGTTTACGATTGATGATGTTGTCTATGACAACGATACACTGGCCTG
>CAVHAH010000156.1:3032-4914 GCA_963633785.1 bacterium | reverse complement strand
GGAAGGTCGCTTCGTGCATTCTCGGAGAACAGGAGCAGATCACAATTCCGGTCAGGCCGTGTTCTTTCACGGCATTTCGGATCAGTGCCTGTCCGTTTTCCGAACACATATACTGATAATCGGTGCTGAAGACAACGCCCGGCTCGGCTTTCACGGTTTCGGCGACTTTCTTTACATCTACCGTTGCCGCGATATTGCTTCCGCACCAGCATACAAATACGCCTATTCTCTGCATTGTCTTATTCCTACTTTCTGTACTTGCGCATTGCGCTCACAATGGCCTGCTGCGGAAGCTTTTCATCGAGCTTCTCGGGAATATCGTCGGGCGTCATGTGGTTCTGATTCTGTTTGCGAATCACAGCCAGGCGCACCGCTTCAATCAATTTCGCCGGTTCTACATTGCGCGGACATCTCTCTACGCAGGCAAAACACGAAAGGCACATATAAATCGACTTGGATTGCATCAGTCGATCGATTTCACCTTTGCGCACCATTGCGATAAACTGATTCGGATGATATTCCATGGCATCATAATTCGGGCACGTTCCCGAGCACTTTCCGCACTGCATGCATTTACGGGGATTCACGCCGCTGATTCGCAGGATTTCTTCCTGAAGAAACTTATCCGACATATTCTCCCCTCCTTACGCTTTCACGCCAAGCGCTTCCGCCAGCAGTTCGGTAAAATACTTTACCGGCAGAACATGCTTCGTTGCATTGGCGTCGAGATTGTACATGCAAAGCGGGCATGCGGTAATCACCATTTCGGCCCCTGCATTCATTGCGGAGCTTAAAATGGCATCCACCCGTTTCTGCGCATTCGCTTTGTCTTCCAGCGCAATGTATCCGCCGCAGCATTCGTTTCGCATGGAATACTTCACGGGCGTAGCGCCGATGCTCTGAATGAAATCCTCGATAATCGAAGGATTCTCGGGATCATCAAACGCCATCACATTGCTCGGACGCAGCAAAAGACAACCGTAGTATGCGGCGATTTTTCTGTTCTTCAGCGGATTCACTACCTTGGCCTTGATATTCTCAAAGCCGACTCTGTCTCGAAGCATTTCGAGATAGTGAATCACATTCGTTTCGCCGTGATACGGTGTTTCAAGCGATAAGTAGTTGTTTGCGCGCGTGCGAATATATTCGTTTTCACGCATATCGTTGTTCACGCGCTTGATAACGTGATGGCATGCGGAACAAAGCGTCAGAAGCTCCTGCTCTTTGTCCCTTGCACTCACGAGCGCACGAACGGCAGAAAGCTTCGTGGCGATTTCATCCTCCGCCTGAGGATATACCGCTCCGCAGCACTGCCAGTTCTCGATTTCTTCAAGCTCTACGCCCAACGCCGAAGCCGCACGGCGACCGTAAGCGTCCAGCTCTTTCGCCTTGGTTTTAAGCGTACAGCCGGGATAATAGCTGAATTTCATAAATGAAAACCTCGCCTTATTGGAATTGATCAGACCATCTGTTCCGGATGGAACACTTCGTCAAACTTCTCAGGTGTCAGGAAGCCGAGCTTGATGCACGCTTCCTTCAGCGAGATGTTTTCTTTATGTGCGAGCTTCGCCGTCTTTGCGGCGTTATCATAACCGATATACGGATTCAAAGCGGTAACGAGCATCAACGAATTGTGCAGGTTATGGCTCATCTTGTCACGATTTGCGGTGATTCCCGATACGCAATGGTCGTTGAACGAGCGAATTCCGTCCGCAAGCAGACGTACGGACTGCAGGAAATTGTAAATGCAAACGGGCATGAATACATTCAATTCGAAATTGCCCTGAGACGCCGCCATACCGACCGCAACATCGTTTGCAATCACCTGAACCGCAACCATCGTCATGGATTCACACTGCGTCGGATTCACCTTTCCGGGCAT
>CAVHAH010000156.1:0-3022 GCA_963633785.1 bacterium | reverse complement strand
TCGATGTCAATGCATGGAACTTATTTTCCGCCGTAACAAAAGTCTTGCCCGTTTCCTCGGAAACAGCCTTCGCCACCGCAACATCAAAGCCCTTCGGGCAATTCAAACCGGTACCGACAGCCGTGCCGCCGAGGGCAAGCTGCTTGAGACCCGGCAATGCGAGCTTGAGCATTTCCTCGGTCTTTTCAATCATGTTGCGCCAGCCGGAAATCTCCTGTGAGAATTTGATGGGCGTGGCATCCTGCAAATGGGTGCGACCGGACTTCACGCAATCATCATTTTCCTGTTCAAGGCGCTTGAATGTCGCAATCAGACGCTCCATTTCGGGAATCAAAGCATCTTCAATGCCGATAACCGCGGCGATGTGCATGGCCGTCGGGAAAGTATCGTTTGAAGACTGCGACATATTCACATCATCGTTCGGATGCAGCAGCTTCTTGCCTGCAATTTCATTGCCGCGATTCGCAATCACTTCGTTCGCATTCATGTTCGACTGCGTTCCGCTGCCGGTCTGCCACACAACAAGCGGAAAATGATCGTTCAGTTTTCCCGCAATCACCTCATCGCAAGCCTGCGAAATTGCGGAGAGCTTCTCGTCCGTCATCTTCTCGGGCTTGATTGCGTGGTTGGCAATCGCCGCAGCCTTCTTCAAAATGCCGAAAGCGTGCGTGATTTCGCGCGGCATCACTTCTCCACCAATCACGAAGTTCTGCTTGCTGCGCTGCGTCTGAGCTCCCCAGTAACGATCCGCAGGAACCTGCATCTCGCCCATGGAATCTCTTTCAATGCGATACTCCATCTTTTTCCTCCTTCTTGTCCTTGCGTTCTTATTTCTCTATATCTCTCTCATTATTTATACTTCCATACGGGTGAACCACCCTGAATATATTTTAGCAGTAGATATATACAAAATAAGTCATTTTGTGTTATATTGATATTTCATTATCGATTTATTTTCACCGATTTTATTACGCCATTCCTTAACATTTCCGCATTTCGGCGCGTCAATTTCCGTATTTATTGCGTTTACGTTAATATTTTTTCAAGTTAGAGACTTCTTCAAGCTGTTATGTTAATTATTCTATGTCGTAAAATTGCAATTTCAAAATACGCGCCCTTTCTGTTGTTAAATGTATTTAACTCACTATAAGCCGTTTATCCAAATCGATAGAAAAATATCAATTAGCAGATTGAGCAATGAATCGTTACTATACATGCAGATGCCCTTGCCCGCCAACGTAAAAGCGATCAAAGGCGTCTTCGTTTTTCTTTGGAATGTTTCCGTGCGCCGGGATGGTGTTATCCTTTTACCGCGCCTGCCGTCAGGCCTTTTACAAACTGTTTGGACATCATCAGATACAGAACGATTACGGGCAATGCGGACAGGGACAAAATCGTCAGCAACTTGGGCCAGTCCGTGGTATATTGTCCCTGCAATCTGGTGACCGCCAGCAGCACGGTTTTCTGATTTTCAACGTTAATAAAAATCAGTGGAAACCACAAATCATTCCAAATCGGCACGAGATTGTAAATCGCCACAGTGGCCAATGCGGGGCGAATCAGCGGAAGCACGATTTCTCGATAAATCATAAACCGTCCCGCACCATCCATATAACTCGCTTCATACAGTTCCCCCGGAAGTTCCCGAATGAATTCGGTCAGGATGAACACGGCGATGGGCAGTCCCATGGCGATATAGACCGGAAACAAGCTCCACAGCGTATTCAGCAGCCCAAGCGTTTTCATGATTTCCAGCAGTCGAATGGTGGCAATCTTGATGGGCAGCATCATGCCCACGATAAAGAAAAAGTATATTCCCTTTGAAGTGCGGGTTCTCCAATGGGCCAGCGCATAGGCACACAACGACCCCAAAAGCAGAATCATTGTCAGCGAAACAACCACAACAACAAACGAATTCTTGAAGTAAACAAAAAAGTTGTTGTCCGAAATAATATAGCGATAATTCTCCAACGTCCACTTTTCGGGCAGTCCGAAGGGATTCGTGTATATTTCTTTCTTGGGTTTGAATGTATTGATCAGCAACAGCCAGATCGGCGCCATCGCGATAATCGACCACAGAATCATGATAATGTGATACGGAATATGCAGCTTCGCAATCTTTCCGAAGCGTATTTTCTTTCTCATATCGGTTTACTCCTTTCCCTGCGTGGCATACAATGTGGGAAGCACACCGCACAGAAGAATCAGGAAAACAGTAGTCGAAATGGCCGCTCCCACACCCGGTTCCGGAATGCCGACGGGATGCTGCCCCGCAACGCCGTAGCGATAGAACAGCGTTCCGATAATGTCGGTGGCGTAATTCGGCGCACCGTCGGGCGTTTCCATGGAGAATACCACGTCGAACGCATTGAAGTTGGAAACAAAAGTCATAATGGCAATCATACCGATGACCGGCAGAATCAGCGGAACTTTGATTTTCACGAATTGTTGCCGGGGAGATGCCCCTTCAATGGATGCCGCTTCAATCAAATCATCCGAAATGCTTTGAAAAGCGGCCACAAACATCATGGTCGGAATGCCCACCCATTGCCATACCGACACCAGCGATACGCAGGACAATGCAGTTTTCGGATCTCCCAGCCACGAACGAACCAAAAAGCCGAGGCCGAGTTTTTTCAATGTACTTCCCGCCCAGATGGGATTCAGAATCAACTTGAATAAATAGCCCGTTACCAAAACGGCAATGGTGCAGGGAATAAAAATCAACGTCTGATACAACTGTCGGCCGCGCATGGTTCGGTTGGTCAGAATGGCGGCAAAAAGAATGCCCAAAGAATTCTGCAGCAACATATGAAATGCGAAAAAAATCCAGTTATTGCCGAAAGCATTCCAGAATCGGGTTGAAACCACAGGATCGGTGAACAAGCGCACATAATTGGCAAAACCGACGAATTCCCGTGCGCCCGTTGTTCCCGAATAGAAGGACAGGCGAATGGAGTCAATCATCGGATATGCCATGAATACCACATAAAACAGCATTGCGGGCAAAATATACAAAAAC
>CAVHAH010000155.1:3628-4918 GCA_963633785.1 bacterium | reverse complement strand
GCCAACAGCAACGCTTCCACAAAGATTTTACAGAGCCAGCTGGGAGACAGGGACGAAAAGGGCGGTTATCACGAATACAAGATTATTATTACAACGATTCAGAAGCTGGACAACTTCGTCGGCAAAAACAAGGGGCACGAGGTGTTCTCGAAGCACTGCGTGATTATATTCGATGAATGCCACCGCAGTCAGTTCGGCGATATGCACGCCAAGATTGTGAAGGCATTCAAGAATTATCATCTGTTCGGGTTCACGGGCACGCCGATTTTCGCCGCCAATGCCGCGAGGGGCAAGAACCTGACCATGCTGACCACGCCGCAGACATTCGGCGATCAGCTGCACACCTATACCATTATGGACGCCATCAATGACGAAAACGTATTGCCCTTTCACGTTGATTATGTGAATACGGTGAAAGAAAAGGAAAACATCAAGGACAAGGACGTTTCCGCCATCGACATTGAACGGGCCATGGGCGCACCGGAGCGCATTCGGGGAATCGTTCAATACACGCTGGAACACTTCGATCAGAAAACCAAGCGCAACAGTTTCTATTCCCTGAAAGGCAAGCGCATGGCGGGATTCAACGCCATGTTTGCGGTCAGCTCCATTCCCATGGCGATGAAGTATTACACGGAATTCAAGCGGCAGCTCGCCGAGAGCCACCGACAATTCACCATTGCCACGATATTCAGCTATGCCGCCAACGAGGATGATTCCGAAGACGTGCTTCAGGAGGAAGGCTTCGATACCGATGCGCTGGACAAGACTTCGCGCGATTTTCTGGAGAGTGCGATTCAAGATTACAACGCCGCATTCAACACGAATTTCGATACTTCTTCCGACAAGTTTCAGAACTACTACAAGGATTTGTCCATGCGGGTGAAGAATCGGGAAGTGGATTTGCTGATTGTGGTGAATATGTTCCTGACGGGCTTTGACGCAACCACGCTGAATACGCTTTGGGTGGATAAGAATCTCAAAATGCACGGGCTGATTCAGGCGTATTCACGCACCAACCGCATTCTCAATTCGGTGAAAAACTGCGGAAACATCGTTTGTTTCCGTAATTTGCAGAAGGCAACGGACGACGCCATCGCCCTGTTCGGCGATAAGAATGCCGGCAGCATTGTGCTGCTCAAAGGCTTCAACGATTACTGGAACGGCTATCAGGACGAAAACGGGCAGCAGCATCCCGGCTATGTCAATTTGCTGGAAACGCTGGAAGGCGATTATCCGCTGGGGGTGCCGATTGTCGGCGAACAGGCGGAAAAGGATTTCATCAAGCTT
>CAVHAH010000155.1:0-3618 GCA_963633785.1 bacterium | reverse complement strand
AATGTGAATACGCAGGTCACCGCCGACTGGCACCGTTTTGTGCTGGAGCAGGAAGAAAACGATTTGACGCAGATTATTCAAAGCGAAAAGCTGAAGGATGAAGAAACCCGAAAATTCATCTCCAACGCATTCCGCGACGGCGGCATCAAAACCACCGGCACGGACATCGATAAGCTGATGCCGCCCGTCTCCCGCTTCGGCAGCGCCAACCGCGCGAATAAGAAGCAAGGCATCATCGAAAAACTGAAATCATTCTTCGAAAAGTATTTCGGCCTGGGAATCAACGATTTGAAGAACGAGATGAACGATACCAAAGAAAGCACCTAATCAAAAACCGCCGCACCGATACGGCGGAAGAGATTCCGAAATCGCAGTTAAGGATTTTCAAAAACACACCCCAAAAAGCAAACAGACCGGAGATTTTCTCCGGTCTGTTATTTGATTAGTCGTGAACGTACAGGATTGCGAATGCCCAGCTGTAGCGCAGGCTCGGATGATAGCCCTTGATGGACGCATCGAAGATGTCTGCGTATTCGTTGCTGTACAGAGGCGCCATCGGCATATCCTCTACCCACTGCTGCTGGAACTTCAGCCACTTCTGCACGTATTCACTTGCGTGGTTGTGCTTGGTGTTGTTCAAATCAAGCGCAAGCGCTTCCAGCTCGGGATCGGCAATGGCCGTGGTGTTCGTTACGCCCTGATACTCTTCTGCGGTCGCAACTGCGGGATACGCATTGAACGTGAGCCCGAAGTTGGTGGCCAGGAAGAACATATCGTATTCGGAACGGTCCTCCTGACGGTAGTAATACTTCAGAAGGTCTTCATAGGGCAGTTTCGTGATTTCCAGGCCGATGCCCGCCGCGGCGAAATTCTGCGTGAGCATCGCTTCGATGCCGTCGGCAATCTCGCTCACCTCGGGGCGCACCCAGTGAATCGTCAGCTCTTCGCCGTTCTTGGTGCGGATTTGCGCACCGTCTTCGAGCGTCCAGCCGTCTTCCTCAAGAAGGGCGATGGCCGCATCCGTGTCGTACGGATACAGATTCAGCGTTTCTTCCAGCGTTTCCTCGCCGATTTCTTCCACCATCCACTGACCTACGCCGTAGTAGCCGTAGACCTTGGAGCCGTAGTTGCCCAGGTAACCGGCAATCAGCGAATCAACGTCCACCAACTGCTTGATTGCCTTGCGCACATTTGCGGAGGAAACGGGCTCGTTTTCGCAGGCAAACGCCAGGAACGCAAAGCCTTCGCGATCATACGTTTCCGCCTTCAGTCCGTCCGTTGCATAGGCGGAATCAATCAGCGCCGCAGAAGAAACCTTGTTCACCAGTCCCACCGTGCCGTTTTTCAATTCATCCATCATAGAATCGTTGAAAACCTGCTTGTAGGTGATTCTGTCGTAGTAGCCCTTCTGTCCGCCGTAGTTGCCGTTGTAGTATTCGTTCTTCTCGAATACCGCCACATGGTCTTCATAGGAGACCAGCTTGTACGGGCCGCAAACCACGCTCGGATGTGCGCAATAGCCCGTTTCTTCGTCAAGCAAAGTGGCATTCAGAACTTCCGCGGTGAATGCGCCGTCGGTATTCTCCACCGCACGGATGTATGCGCCCTCTCCGTCGTCTGCGATTTCGCAATTCGGAGCAATCACATGCATGGGGGCAGGCGTTACGCGCGCCAGCATCAATTCGTGGAAATCCGGCAGAGCTTCCTTTTGAATGGTCAGGGTGAATTTCGTGTCGCTGAGCAGGCGCACGCCCGTGAAGGTATCGGCCGTTCCGTCAAGATACGCATCGTGACCGACCAGCGTGTCATACTTCATTGCGTTCGCACCCAGTGCCTGAAATTCGGCGCTTGAAAGCAGCAGCACCGTAAAGACGTAGTCCTGTGCGGTCACCTGCGTGCCGTCCGACCATTTCAAATCCTTTTCCAGCTCGAATTCGTAAACGGTGTTTCCCTCGTCATCCGTATACGTTTGAGCGCTTGTGACCGTTTCATCCACGCCGTATTCACCGTTGGTGTGCATTGTAACGGTCGAATAACCGTGAATCAGCTCCCGCACGTCGTAATCCGCCGTGTTGTTGCTCCAGCAATCGGTAAAGAAATTGCCGTCAAGCTGTGTGAGCGATCCAACGGTGATTTCCTTGACAGACTCTTCGGCAAACGCCGCGCCCGTCAGAAGAACCAATACCATGAATACGCAGGTCAGTCTGCGAATCAGCTTCATCATCGTGGTACCACCTTTCCGACTTGGCCGTGCACGCCTTTTTACGGCGCACACGGCATTTTCAGTTCTCTTGGGAGGCTCGCGTTATTCGATACAGTCGCCTACGTTCACCGCGCCCTTGAATCCGGTCAGCGGGATGTGGACATAGTATACATAGATAACGTTCTCTTCCTCATTCAGACCCAGGGTCAGCGGGAGGTTCTCCACATGATCCAGCTTCCAGCCCTCCTTGCGCTTTCCGTAGTAATCGGTGATCTGCGTAAGCACATCGCCCGTTCCCTTTTCGTCCTCGCCCTCGGCATACACGCCGTCGTAGAAATACTTCACTTTGTACTTCACGATAACGCTGCGCACAATCAGCGTGCCGGGAACGAATGTGATGTTGTAGTCGCCCGTGGAATCTTCACCGTTTTCGTGGGTAATCTTCAGCGTTTCCTTCACGAAATCCGGAGTGAGCTCGCCCGGAACGGTCAGCTCGTTGTCCGTCATTTCAAGCTCGGTAACGGTGTCGGTACCCGCCATGTTGTCAACGGTGTAGCCCACCTTGTGCGGCTTGGCATCGTAATCGCCCTCATAGGATTCGGACGTGATGGTCAGGTCGCGCTTGTCGATGTTCAGATTGCCCGGTTCGTAGGTAATCTCATAATGGTCGGTCACATCGTTGCCGTGCTCATCATGGATTTCCACATTCTTCGGAGTAATCTCGTTCTCGTAATTGCCGGCGTGAATCTTGCCGCCGTCATACTCGACTTTGGTAATCGTGTCGCCGTCGTACAGTTTCGAGGTGGTCACGCCGTCGGTGCCGTGTGCCGTGTGCGTCGTTCCGTCGTAAGTGCCGGTAACGTCGTTCGTCTTAACGGTCACGCGAATGGCCGTCTGCGTGTCGGTCTCGTCCTGCGCTTCGGGCTTGAGAGGCGTTCCGTCCTTGGGCGTTTCGGTGGTGCCTTCAACCTTCGCCTTGTTGTCCACGGAGCCGTATTCGCCGTTCGTGCCCAGATCGCTCGTCTGCACCTTGTAGGTGTATTCGATAGACACGGTGGCATCGGGCGCCATGTCGGAGAGCTGCAGATAGAAGGTTCCGTCGTTGTTGTAGACCTTCGTCACGCCCGCCTGCTCGGGAATGGTCAGTGCGCCGCTGTCTTCATTCGCCTTGGTGAACAGCGTGTCGGTAACCTTCACGCCCTTCACGGTCAGGTTGTTGTCCGCCTTGGCATGCACGCTTACCTTGTAGTTGAGCGCTTCGCCCTTGCGGAACGGCTTCGCATCCGCCTTCTGGTTGAGCAGGGTCTTTTCAAGTTCGAATGCCGCCTTCGGCGTTTCGGTCTTGTCGGTCACTTCGTCGGTTCCTTCGGGCGTCTTCGGCGTTTCGGGATGCTTCGGGTCTTCGACCTTGTCGC
>CAVHAH010000154.1:0-4923 GCA_963633785.1 bacterium | reverse complement strand
TATGCAAACGGTGTTGAATTCGAATTGCATCTCGATGCCGAAGACGGAACGATTCTCAAGCATAAATGGGAAGCGGACGATGCGAAAATGACGGAAATGGCGAAGTCGCAGAGCGCAGATTCCGAATGGATCGGTGAAGCACGGGCGCTCGATATTGCGCTTGCGGATGCATCGCTCAGTGCCGCAGATGTTACCGTAACGGAGAGCAAATTCGGCGAAGAAGATCTTCTGCGAATCTATGAAATATCGTTCTATACCGCTCAGGCTGAATACGAATATGAAATCGAGGCGGCAAACGGTGAAATCTGCGCAAGAAGCGTGAAGTATGCAATCGCAAACGCCGCAGAAGAACAGACTCCCGACGATATTCAAAACGGGGAAAGTGATTCCTTAATCGGCGTGGATCGGGCAAAAGACATCGCACTCAATCATGCGGGTTTGTCCGATTCGGACGTGAATTTCACCAAGGCCAAGCTCGAAAAGGAAGACGGACAGCGCATTTACGAAGTTGAATTTCGGGCGGGCGATATGGAATACGAATACGAAATCGATGCCGAGAGCGGCGATATTCTGGAATACGACAAGGAATACGATGATTGATTCTTAAAGCAGAACAAAATGCGGGATGCCGATTGAGAAAATCGGTGTCTCGTGTTTTTGGAATCGTTTGATGGAATTGTGCAATGCCTTATGTTGTATTTTTAATAAATACGGCGTATAATAACAAACAAATTCGTTGGAAGGAGAACGTGTGTTATGAATCGAGTTTATAATTTCGCCGCAGGACCGTCGATGCTTCCGGAAGAAGTGCTTCAGTGTGCTGCATCTCAAATGCTTTGCTACAAAGATTCGGGAATGTCTGTAATGGAGATGAGTCATCGATCCGGCGTATATCAGGAGATTTTTGATCATACGGTCTCTTTGCTGCGTGAATTGATGGGCATTTCCGATGAATACGAAGTGCTCTTGCTGCAGGGCGGCGCAACCGCGCAGTTTGCGGCCGTGGCGATGAATCTTTTGCATACCACCGCCGACTATGTCGACAGCGGCAATTTCGCCCACGGTGCTTTTGTGGAGGCACAGAAATACGGTTCGGTGCGTGTAATCGCATCTTCACGGGAAGAAGACTATGTCCGCATTCCCGAAGTGAAGCCCGAAAGCATCAATCCGAATGCGGATTATCTGTATATCACCACCAACAATACCATTTACGGAACGAGATATACCCGTTTGCCCGAATGCGGAAATGTACCGCTGGTGGCGGATATGTCTTCGAATATCCTGTCGCAGCCGTGCGATGTGAATCGATTCGGCGTGATTTTCGCAGGCGCACAGAAAAATATCGGCCCTGCGGGCTTGACGGTTGTGGTTGTGAAAAAGTCGCTGCTCGGACACGCCCATCCCGATACGCCGAAGATTCTCGACTGGACGGTGCTGGCCAAGGCGGGCAGTATGATGAATACGCCGCCGACGTATGCGATTTATATTTCGGGCCTTTGCCTTGAATGGCTGAAAAATCAGGGCGGCGTGGACGTGATTTATCAACGCAATCTGGAAAAAGCCAAACTGCTTTATGATACGCTGGACAACAGCGCTCTTTTCCACGGAACGGCACAGCCCGAAAGCCGTTCGCTGATGAATGTGACTTTCCGAACGGGAAATCCCGAAACGGATGCGGAATTTGTGAAATATGCCGCATCAAACGGATTGGTGAATATCAAGGGACATCGCCTGGTGGGCGGTATGCGTGCAAGCATTTATAACGCAATGCCGATGGAAGGCGTAAAGAAGCTGGTTGAGGTTATGAAACAGTTTGAAGCGGAGCGTAGAGCAAAATGATTAATGTAAAGCTATTGAACAATGTTTCTTCCATTTGGAAGGATTCACTGCCCGAGAATCGATATACGCAGGATGCTGCGGAACAGCAGGTAATCATCGTGCGTTCCGCAGATATGCATGATTATGCGGTGGACGAAGGCCTGCTGGCAATCGGCCGTGCGGGTGCGGGCGTCAACAATATCCCGATTCAAAAATTTGCCGAGAAGGGCATTCCCGTTTTCAATACGCCCGGGGCAAATGCCAATGCCGTGAAGGAACTGGTGATTGCCGGATTGCTGATTGCCTCCCGTGATATCGCAGGCGGCATTGAATGGGCAAAGCGTTTGCAAAACGGAGAAACCACCGTGGAAGAACAGGTGGAAAAAGGAAAGAAAGCATTTGTCGGTCCGGAACTTGCCGGCAAAACGCTGGGCGTAATCGGCTTGGGCGCAATCGGATTGATGGTTGCGAATGCGGGTGTTGCGCTGGGCATGAATGTTTTGGGTTATGACCCGTATATCTCGATTGACAATGCGTGGCGGTTGTCGCGTTCCGTTCGCCATGCACTCAGCCGCGAGGAAGTGCTTGAAAACGCGGATTATCTGACCGTTCACGTTCCCTTGACAAACGATACGCGCGGGTCAATCAACGCCGAAGTGCTCAGACAAATGAAGCCCACGGCGGCGCTGATTAACTTCGCACGCGGCGAATTGGTGAATACGCAGGACGTGATTGAAGCGCTGGAAAGCGGAAAATTGCGCCGCTATGTATGCGATTTCCCGTCGCAGGCGCTCAACGGCGTGAAAAACTGCGTGTGCATTCCGCATTTGGGCGCAAGCACGCCCGAAAGTGCAGACAACTGCGTGCACATGGTTGCGCAGGAATTGGATGCCTATGTGCGCACGGGTGCGTTGATGCATTGCGTGAATTTCCCCGATGCGGATCCCGGCGCATTGACGCATGTTCGCCTTGTTGCACTGCATCAGAATGTGCCGAACGTGGTCAGCTCCATTACGGCGCTGATTTCACAGCGCAATATCAACATTTCCAATATGTTGAACCGTTCGCGAGGGGCGTACGCCGTGACCATTTTGGACTTGGATGAATGCCCCGATGCAGAGGTCACGAAGGCCATTTCTGCATTGGAAACGATGTATCGCGTGCGCATTCTGAAACCCGAAGGAGAATACTGATATGCAGTTTCCCGGATTGAAAGCCGACGATATTTACCTTCCCGCAAAGCATATCGATGCGAAGCGCTGGGCGGTCGTTGCCTGCGACCAGTACACGTCGCAGCCCGAATACTGGCGGCATGTGGCGGAATATGTGGGCGCAAAGCCGTCAACGCTGCATATTGTGCAGCCGGAAATCGATTTGGAGAGCGCACAGGCGCGAATTCCGTCCATTCACGGCGCAATGCGTCAATATCTGTCGGACGGAACGCTTACCTGCGCAGTTTCGCAGGGATTCACATTAACGGAGCGCACCACGGCTTCGGGCACACGCCTCGGTTTGGTTGCTGCGGTGGATTTGGAAAAATATGATTTCACCCCCGGAAGCAACGCCATGATTCGAGCCACGGAGGGCACGATTCGCGAACGCATTCCGCCGAGAATGCGGATTCGGGAGGACGCAGTGCTGGAATGTCCGCATGCCATGCTGTTGCTGGACGATCCGAATTGTACCGTGATTGAACCCGTGGCGGAGAAATTGCGCTCCGCAGAACCGCTTTTCGACTTTGATTTGATGGAGAACGGCGGTCACCTGTGCATTCGAAGCGTTGAGGGCGAAATCCTTGCGCAGATTTCGAATGCTTTGACGGCACTGTGGGAAAAGTCGGAAGGATTTTTGTATGCCGTGGGCGACGGAAATCATTCTCTGGCCACGGCGAAGGCGTGCTGGGAAGAAAAGAAGCGCACGCTGACGGAAGCGGAGCAAATCAATCATCCCGCACGTTTTGCACTGGCGGAGATTGTGAATCTGCATTCATCGGCGCTGATTTTCGAACCGATTCATCGGGTGCTGTTTCAAGCGGATGCGAAGAATCTGATTGAAGCATATCGGGAGTATCTGCAGGAGCAGGGCATGGAGCTGATTCCGGGAAACGATATTACGATTATCACGCAGAGCGGTTGCGAGAGCTTCGGCGTGAAGAATCCCGTGAATCCGCTGGCTGTTGCGATTTTGCAGCCGTTCCTCGATGAGTATCTTGCGAAGCATTCCGAAATCGGCATTGATTATGTGCATGGAGCGGATACGGTGCGGGAAATCTGCGCAGGCTCGAATGCGGTGGGCATTCAGCTTTGCGCAATGGAGAAGTCTGCGTTGTTCCCTGCGGTGCGAAAAGGCGGCGTTTTGCCGAGGAAAACCTTCTCGATGGGAAATGCAAACGAAAAACGGTATTATATGGAGTGCCGAAAGATTCTATAAGGGATAAGCACCCCGACTTTGTTCAACCTGTACATTCAATATCTGTTGATAAACGGATTCAAAACGGAATCGTATCGGATAGAAGAGGAGATGTGGGGAATATGTGGGGATTGTTTGCGGCTTTGTCCGCAGTGTTTGCGGCGCTTACGTCTATACTGGCAAAAGTCGGTATTGAAAACGTGAATTCGAATTTGGGAACGGCGATTCGTACCGTGGTGGTTGTTGTTATGGCGTGGGTGATGGTATTTATCACGCATAGCTTTGACGGAATCACGGAAATCAATAAGAAGAGCTGGATTTTCCTGATTTTATCGGGCCTTGCCACGGGCGCTTCATGGCTGTGCTATTACAAGGCCTTGCAGATGGGCGAAGCCTCGAAAGTTGTTCCGATTGATAAACTGAGCGTGGTGATTACGCTTGTGCTGGCGTTTGTTTTCCTGCACGAGCAGTTCACGGCGAAGTCGTTGATTGGATGCATCTTAATCGGAGCGGGAACATTGGTGATGGTGTTTTAAGAATACTTAAGGATACGCCGAATTAATCAGTGTGTCCTTAATCGGTTCGGCGAAGAATCCACCCTAGAAACGGCGGTGTCGGCAAATGAATATATGCGTGTTGAATGGTTCTCCCCGGGGAAAATACTCTACGACGGTGCATACGATGCTCTATCTGGAA
>CAVHAH010000153.1:0-4939 GCA_963633785.1 bacterium | reverse complement strand
CCCGCAACTTTCGCAATGATTTTCAAATACGCATTCAAGCCCCAGGCCATCATCGGCGGCGGTTTCGGTGCGGCAATCAAAATCGCACTTTCTCAGGGTGCAAAACGAGGACTGTTCTCCAATGAAGCCGGTATGGGTTCAACTCCTCATGCGCATGCATTGGCCGATGTCAAGAATCCGCATGAACAGGGCTGTGTTGCAATGATCGGCGTATTCATCGATACGTTCGTGGTGCTGACCTTGAATGCTTTGGTTATCATCTCCACGCTGTACACCTCGGACGGCTTGCTGGCCAACGGCTACATCGGCAGCGTAACCGAAACCATCGGAAAGGCCAATTTGGCGCAGACGGCATTCGGCACGGTCATGGGGGCGAAATTCGGCTCTATATTCGTGGCAATCTCGCTGTTCTTCTTTGCATTCTCCACCATTCTCGGCTGGAATCTCTTCGGCAAAGTCAACGTTGAATACCTGTTCAAGGGCAAGGCAACGAAGCTGTACATGGTGATTGCACTGGTATTCATCATGCTGGGCACCTTGGCTTCGAATGATTTGGTTTGGGAATTGACGGATATGTTCAACAACCTGATGGTTATTCCGAACGTATTGGCGCTGTTCGCATTAACGGGCATGGTGGTCAAAAACGTTCGCAGTATCGATCGGGAAAAGAAGTAAAAGCTTCCGATTATAAACGGCAGACAACCGAGTTTTCGCGTTGTCTGCCGTTTTGCATTTTAAGGCAACACCGCACAATTCGGCGGCGACACTGAATGCGCCTTAAAACGGAAGATGATACCGTTCCTCCAAATCCGCCCAGCGTTCCAGGAAATCTTCCCCCTCTTCGCTTTGAGCGATAATCCGAATCGCCTGCGCTGCCGCGCGAACAAATTCGGGATTCATGCCCTTCAAGCCGCTTCGATACAGCGGGCACATTCTTCTCGCCCGTGCATCCAGGCGCACTGTCCACTTTCCTTCCCGATTTCGAACGGGCGTGAGCGGAAAAATTCGGCACGCCAGCGGTCTTTGCTCTCTGTCGCACCAATCTTCGCAGAGCAGCATCTCGCCGAATTCATCCGTTTCAACGCTTCCCCACGGAAAACATTCGGCATGCTCTCCGGGAAACAAATAAACGCCGCCCTTTCCGTCTTCATCCGTTTTACAGCATTCACCGTCGCAAAGACGTCCGCAATCCATATACAAAGGCGTCAATTCGCCGATTGCCTCTTTTGCTCTTTCAAGAATTTCACGCATGAACCTCTTCCCCGCCTTTCAGAAAATCAATGACCGTTTGATTGAATGCCTGCGGATTTTGCAGGGCAACAAAGTGATTCCCGGGCAACAGAACCAATTTGCTGTTCGGAATGCTTTGTGCGATTCTTTTCGTTTCGCTCAGGCGAATCATATCATGTTTTCCCGCCACAACCAAAGTGGGTGCGGCGATATTTCGAAGCATTGAAGGGGTAATTTGCGGCTGTGTGGTCATCAGATTCAAGAATTCGTGCTTTCGCCTTGCACTTTCGCTTTTACGAATGCGGCACTTGCAGATTCGATCTTCTAAAACAATCGGAATCTGATACCGCCATTTTACGCCCCACGGGTGCATATTTCCGCCATTGAGAATCAGGCGATCAACGCATTCGGGATAGCGCATCGCAAACACCATTGCAGTGTTCGCACCGTCCGAGAAGCCCAGAATGTGCGCTTTTCGAATCCGATGCAGGTTCATAAAATCGTGCAAATCTTCGGAAAACTGTTCCAGAGTGAACGGCGCCTGACCCCGTTCGGAATCACCGTGTCCTCGGGTATCCACCGCATAGACATGAAACAGCTCGGACAATGCCGACATCTGATGTTTGAAATAGAATCGATTCTCGCCGTTGCCGTGCAGGAGAATCAAATTCTCCCCCGCTCCCGCATGCGAATACGCCAATCGAATGTCCACCTTTATCTCACCCCATTGAATTCATGATACCATAAAATCACTTTATCCGCAACGTTTTATATCTTGATTCATCGGACATAAAAATGCTATACTCAAACAGAGTATTATCGGAAGAGGTCTAATGAATATGAAAAAACTAATCGTTGCCGAAAAGCCGTCTGTCGCGCGGGATATCGCCCGTGTATTGGGCGTAACCAAGCGCAGTGACGGATTCGTCTATGGCTCCGATTATGTCGTAACGTGGGCAATCGGACATCTGGTTGCGCTGAGCGATCCGGGAGAATGCGATCCCATGTATAAAAAATGGTCGTTTAACACGCTGCCGATGCTGCCGGAAAACATACCGCTCAAGGTTCTGCCGAACACAAAAAAGCAATTTGAAATTGTGAAAAAGCTGCTGAACAGCCCGAAAATCGATTCCGTCATTTGCGCAACCGACTCCGCCCGTGAAGGTGAATTGATTTTCCGATATATCTATCAAATGGCGGGTTGCACGAAGCCCGTGGAGCGGTTGTGGATTTCATCGATGACGGATGCGGCCATTCGTCAGGGATTCGCAAATCTGAAGCCGTCTGATGCCTATGATGCGCTGTACACCTCCGCACGCTGCCGCAGTGAAGCCGATTGGCTGGTGGGCATGAATGCTTCGCGCGCTTTTTCGCTTAAATACAATGCACACCTTTCCATAGGACGGGTTCAAACGCCCACTTTGAGCTTGATTGTGAAGCGAGATCGGGAAATCGAATCGTTCGTTCCCGAGAATTATTGGGAGTTGACTGCCGATTTCGGCGATTACAGCGGCACATGGATCAATCCCGAAGCTAAAACCGATGACAAAAACCGCACAAATGAGACGCGCATTTTCGATCGTTCCGTTGCAGAACGTGTACGCAATGAAATCAAGGGAAAAATCGGACATGTGGCCGAAGCGAATTACGAGCGCAAACATTTTGTTCCGCCGCAGCTGTTTGATTTGACGTCCCTTCAGCGTGAAGCCAATAAGAAATTCGGCTTCTCGGCGGATCGAACGCTGAAATTGACACAGGCGCTGTATGAAACGCATAAGCTGGTCACTTATCCGCGCACGGACAGCCGCTATTTGCCCGATGATATGCATCCGAAAATCAAAAACGTTCTCAAAATGCTGCCTGCGCCGTATGCCGAGTTCGTATCCTCCGATCAGATGAATCCCGATATGCACTCCAAGCGCTACTACGACAACTCCCGTATCAGCGATCACCATGCGATTGTTCCGACAGAGCGAAAGCCGAATTTCGTCGCACTCAACGCCGATGAACAGAAAATCTACGATTTGATTGTTCGCCGCCTGATTGCCGCACATTATCCGGATTACGAAGCGGACAGTGCCCGTGTAATCACGCAAGTGGGCGAACATCGATTCAAATCCACAGGTTCCACCCCCGCCGTTCCCGGCTGGCATGCGGTTTACAGCGAAGGCAAAGCGGACAAGAAAGCCGAAAAGCCGATTCCCGCCGTGAATGTGGGCGATGAACGCGGCGTGAAAAAAACTTCCATCAAGGAAAGCAAAACCAAGCCGCCGATTCCGCACACCGATGCCTCCATACTGGATTTGATGGAAAACGCCGGGCGTGACATCGAAGACGAAGTTCTGCGCGAAAAGATGAAATCGTCCGGTCTCGGCACTCCCGCCACCCGTGCGGCCATTATCGAGCGGCTGATTCAGGTGGGATACGCTCAGCGCAAGGGAAAAAGCATTGTTTCCACCGAAAAAGGTCGGCAGTTGATTGATGTGGTTCCCGTACAGATTTCTTCCGCCGTTACCACGGGCAAATGGGAAAAGGCGCTTTCGGAAATGGCCGTTAATCAGGAGCTTCCCGCGCGAACCGCAAAAGAAGAACGGTTCATGTCGGGCATTCGCAAGTTTGCGATCTTCCTGGTTGATTCCGCCAAACAGGCTTCCACATCGGTTCATTTTGCGCAGGAAACACCGCCCGCTCCCGCAAAGAAACGGTCGGCAAAAACAAAAGCATAAAAATTTTTAAATAATTCGTGAATCATGCAGGAATTCCGAACTTGATTGTAGAATTAAGTTATTGCAACGTTAAAGAAACGTTGACTTCATAAATATTGAAGGAGGATTCCTAAATGAAGTATACGTATACCGGAAAAGGCATGGAAGTTTCCGAATCGCTGAAAGCTCGTGTTGAAAAGAAACTCGGAAAGATGGATCGCTATTTCCCCGAAGAACCGGAAGTAAGCGTTCGCTTCAAGCAGCAGAAGGGCGCACGCAACATCGTTGAGATTACGCTCGCGGTGAAGGATTTGATCCTCCGTGCAGAGGAAAGCTCGAACGATATGTACCTCTCCATCGACCATGCGGTGGACAAGCTCGAAAGCCAGCTGCGCCGTCATCGTGCGAAGCTCGAAAAGCGCATTCACAGCGCCGAACTGGAGCCGATTATCGAATCTGCACCCGAATTCGAAGAAGCCGTTTATGACGTGGTTCGTGTGAAGAAATTCGCCGTCAAGCCCATGGCGGTTGAAGACGCCATCACGCAGATGGAACTGCTCGGTCACAATTTCTTCCTGTTCCTGAATGAGGATACGGATACCATGAATGTGCTCTACCGCCGCAATGACGGAAGCTACGGTCTGCTTCAGCCCGAAATGTAAAACAAATTGTATTGTCCGGGGCATATGCTCCGGACTTTTTTCTGTTGAGTTGCCTTTTTCGAAAAATAACGAATGCCTGCTTGACGCAATGCCCTTAAACGTTTATAATTCTGCTAAAGACAATGAAGAGGAAAAGTAGGCATTTATAGCGATTAAAGAGACCGGCATCAAGGCTGAAAGTGTCGGATCAATATCATGCCGAAGTGTGCGCCTCGGAGTCTCTGTGCCGAACAGATTAAGCACGGACGGTTGCGCCGTTACCGCTTTCAAGCAATAAAGCAGAGTGGAACCGCGAGCCACGCCTCTGTAGAGGCGTGGCTCTTATTGATGAAAGGAGCTGTT
>CAVHAH010000152.1:3248-4944 GCA_963633785.1 bacterium | reverse complement strand
GTTCAGGTGCATGGGAATGATTCTTGTGGTTGCCATGAAGGCACCTCCTTGTTGCGGCGCTTTTTGAATCACAGGTCGTGAAAGTTCATCTATATAGCCATAATGCGCATGAATTGGCTCTTGTTTTTCTTTTAACAATGAAGCAGCGACCATCGATTGTGAAATCTTCGAATACGCATTCACGGACGAAAACGGTGAAGAATCCGCATTCTCCTTCTGCTCGATCTGCGGCGAAATGAATAGCGATACGCGCTTGGAAATCATCGAAAACGTAGACGCCGAAGGCGAAGACCTGCCCAAGGGTGAGGCAATCATCCGAAGCAACGGCGAATTTATGAGCATCGGCTTTGAATACTTCGGCTCTCTAACGCAGCCTGTCAAGCCCGTGACAATCGCAATCCCCGCCGAAATCACAGAAGGTTATACCCTGACGATCTATGCACCCGACGGCACGGAAACAGCCTTGGAAACCACTGTCGACGGCGAAACCGTTCAGTTCACACTGGATTTCGGCGAAGCGCCCGTAGTACTGATCCACCTGACGGTCGCTGAGTAATCCATCTTAAATAATCACGCCCGGACGGGAGCGAAATCCTGTTCGGGCGTTTGATTGTTCTTATCTGCGCTTATTCCAGCGTCAGCAGAAGTGCCATTTTGAACCTCTTTGTTGCCTTGACGCTGTGCAGTCCGGCTTTGGCAAAGCAGAAATTTTCGCCTGCCTTGATGGGATGGTCTTTGCCTTCATACCCAATGACACCTTCTCCGTCCAGCGCGAAGATGATTGCCTCGCCGGGAGCAGCGTGCTCCGAAAGTCCCGTGCCCGCATCAAATGCCATAACAACAAACTTCATCTTGCTGTTATGCACCACGTCCATGTTGACGATCTTTCCCTCCGCATAGGGAACGAGCTCCGCCAGCTTGAAAACTTCACCTGCTTTAATTGCCTCGTTCATTGTATCGTTCCTCCTGATTGAAATTTCCGTGTAAACAGCCCCTTGCGATGTGCGCGTTCCCATCGGGGTGTCTGTTAAGGTTATCATGCATTCTCCCGCGTGCAGGGTTTTCGAGAATCCATCCGCACCGTAGACCTCCATGCAGCCGTCCGCCAAGATGAGCAGCTTGTAATACGGGTAAATTTCCGCGCTGATATCCGTATTCTTTGCAAGCGAAAAATAGATGATGTCATTTGTTCCGCTGTGTACAGCCTTTGAAATTGTGCAGCCCGGGACAGGCGGATTGCTTTTAGCGATGGAGAATACCGCTCCGACAGTTTCTTTCACACGATCACCGCCTTACACTTTGACGTCCGGATTCTTTTCTCCGAATTTCTCCTTCAGAACCTCGCAGATTTCGCTGCGCGCCTTGCCTTGTTTTTCCATGTTCTTGATCGTCTTGTAGGCCTGAAACAGCATTGACGGCCCGATCTCCGAGCTGAAATATCCGATTCCCTGATTCCATGCCAGCAGCTCGAATACGTCATCCAGAGCTGCACTGTCGAGACCGTGAATATAAGCCTTGACCAGTTCTCTTGTTGCCTGACGCATACGGCCGGCACCGACCGCATTGGCAAGCGAGAGCAGCAGGCGCATCTCGTACGGAAGATGCCGATTTTCATCATTCCACGTCAGATCCCAGAAGTTCACCGCAATGGTGCCGAGTTTTTCATCGATTAACGGCATATTGGTCAGGGCTGCAG
>CAVHAH010000152.1:571-3238 GCA_963633785.1 bacterium | reverse complement strand
CGAGATCCTCCATCACTTCATAGAGAGGAATTGGATCAAAGGATTGAATGATTTCCAGTCCGCTTCCCGCAGGAAGCTGCATTGCCTGACGCTTAATGCCTTGAAAGAAGTTTCCCTGAATGCCTCTTACATCGATTTTCTTGAAAGCAGGCGTTTTTTCGCTCCATTCGCTGTAACGCATGATAGCACCTCCATTGCGCTGTTATTCTGTTGCCAGATGAATCCCTTTTACGGTTTCAGTATAGCGCAATTTCACAAATAATTCTGTATCCGTGGATACACAAACAGAAAATTCTGTTGTATAATGTAGGCATCCGACGATTGAAGGGAGAACCGCTATGGATGATTCCGTGCTTGAAAAGAGCGATTTGTTTTCCGGCGTGCCCGCCGCTGAATTGCGGGCGGTATTGGCGGAGGTTCCGCATCATATCCAGTGTTACGACAAAGGTGAAATCATTTTTCGCCTTATGGAAGAGGCCAATCAAATCGGTGTCATTCTTGAAGGGAAGGTTGAGGCACAGAAGCCGTTTCCGAACGGAAGCCAGATTAACGTGTCTGTCCGTTTGCCCGGAGAAATGATAGGCCCTGCTGCAGTCTTTTCAAGAAACCGGCAATATCCGTGCGACATGATGGCGTTGATCCCCGTCACACTGATGCTATTCCGAAAAGAAGATCTGATTCGGATGATGCAGATGAATGTACGCATCCTCGAAAATCTTACGGCAGAGATCGCAACGGCAACCTATATGCTTCAGCAGAAATTGGAGTTGATGTCGTATAACGGGATTGCCCAGAAAGCCGCATTCTGGCTGCTGACGCAATCTCGTCAAACCGGAAAGGATGCCGTGAAGATTCCGAATTCCGTATCAAAATGGTCAATGCAGATGAATGTATCCCGACCGTCCCTTCACCGGGAACTGAAAAAGATGGAGCGCCATGGAATCATCGAATACAGTCCGTCAATCATAAAAATCCTTGATGCTGAAGCGTTGTCTGCTGTTTTGGGATAGTAAAGAGAAATTCATGTTGCTTTTTGCGCCGGATTTGCTTATACTATGTGCAGGAATACTTGAGGAGGCGTGTACATGAAGCATATCATCGATTCGGCGGCGGCCATTGCTCAGATGGTTCGCGAATACGGATTTCTACCGTTCTTCCGAAATGGGATTGCCGGCTTTTCCATTGAGGAGCACACGCCCTCAGCGTTTTGGTTTTCGGATACGTTGGACGGCCCTTGGGAGTGGAAAGGTCCTGTCGCAAGGAATGGTGAATGCGTTTACGGGAAATTCTTCGGTGGAAAGGCCGGATTCGTAAGCAAGGAATGGCTGCCCGATTTCGTCAATTACCGAAGAGAAGGGTATGATTTTGAAGACCGTTATGAAGACGGACTCGCTTCGCGCGCGGATAAAAAGCTGCTGGATACCATCGCGGAACACGGCGTTTTGCTGAGCAAAGATCTGAAGCGGATTTGCAATTACCGCAAAGACGGCAACAAGGGTTTTGATACCGTAATTACGCGCCTGCAAATGCAAACCTACGTCACCATTGCCGATTTCGTGTATATGCAGGACAAATACGGCCGACCATACGGTTGGGGTGTTTCGCAATACACCACACCGGAAGCACTGTTCGGCGAGGAATTCGTGACGTCCGCATATGAAAAAGAACCGGAAGAATCGCGGACACACATTGTAGAACATCTGAAAAGCGTGCTGCCAAGTGCGACCGAAGCACAGATTCTTAAATTGATTAAGTGATGGATTTCAACGATGAATGAAGGTCACACCCAAAGAACGCCGCGAACATCTGTGTATCGGCAACGACGTGTGGATCGGCGGCAACGTGACCGTTCTACCGAATGTGACGATTGGCAACAATGTCGTGATTGCTGCAGGTACCATCGTAACAAAAGACGTTTCGGACAATTGCGTCGCCGGCGGCGTTCCTGCGAAATTCATCCAAACAATTGAAAACGATGCGGATTAATCATTCTTCATAAACGTGAGCAACTGCTCCAGTTTGGCTTCGGCGACATTGCGGCCGATTTCATAACAGACTTTCAGCTTTGCAGAATCCTTCTCCACGCGTTTGACCGGAAGCGGAGCATCGGGGCGGATCACGAAAATCCTACCCTGTGCTTCTTGCGCCTTGATGAAATCCAGCTCCGCATTGTACATCCGATGGCGGTTTTCCAGCGCTTTGATGAGATTCGGGTACTGCCCGTATTTCATGCGAATCAGCGGAAGTGCGCGGTTTTTCTTTTTCCTATAGCCTTCCGGCTGCGTCAGAATCACCACGTTTTTGTCGTAGCCGATGCTTTCAAAATAGGCGACGGGGATGGAATCCGCGATGCCGCCGTCGAGCAGTTTCATGCCGTCAATTTCTACGATTTCTGAAACCAGCGGAAGCGATGCAGAAGCGCGAACCCAATCAAAGCCGTGATCGTTTCGGCCTTTGTATTCATGATAAACCGGCTGCCCGCTTTCGATGTCCGTGCAGGCGATATAAAATGCGGTCGGGTCGCTCTCGAAGGCGTCAAAATCGAATACATCCAGCTTATTGGGCACCTCACCGTAACAGAAATCCGTATTGAAAAGGTTTCCCGTTTTCAGAAGCGAATCGATGCTGCAGTAGCGCTTGTCATTGCAGTATTTCGTGTTGTAACGG
>CAVHAH010000152.1:0-561 GCA_963633785.1 bacterium | reverse complement strand
TTATAGCGGAGCGTTCGCCCGATCTGCCCGGATTTGTAATTGACGCCGAACGCCGCGCCTGCGGAAACGCCGATGATGCCGTCAAACCGAATGCCGTTTTCCATCATCACGTCCATTGCGCCCGCGCTGAACAGTCCGCGCATGGCACCGCCTTCAAGAATCAAACCTGTTTTCATTTCGTCTTATTCCTTTTCACCGTTTGTGCAGTATGTGAATGCTTTACTCAGGCAGGTTTCCCTTGCGGATATTTTCCTGAATGATTTGATCCGTCATCTCATACAGCTTTTCAGATCTTGGTTTTGTCTTCGTATACGGAATCTCCGGCAGAACATCAAAGAGATCTGCACTATTTGCTTCCGCCGGCTTTTATAAGCTTAATGGCTTCAGTTATCGTTCCTGCTCATTATTTCTCTTTGCATCTATGGGCTGAGATTTTTGTGGCTCGGGAAGTTTTTGCCGAAGCTTTTCAAGAATCGAAGCCCGATTGGCTTTGCTTTGAAGTGTACTTGTTATGGTATCGACATTTGTTTCCTTCATTACCCCCGGTTCATCTATACGTCT
>CAVHAH010000151.1:0-5001 GCA_963633785.1 bacterium | reverse complement strand
CAATTCCATCTACCGCAAAATTCACTATTCATCGTACCACCTCATTTGTGCGGTATTACCTAAAAAAAGATTTCCGGAGGTTTCTCTTGATTATACTCGGTATTGATCCCGGTTTGGCCACGATGGGCTATGGCGTAATTGAAGTGGTCGGCGACAAACGCAAACTCATTCAGTTCGGAGCGATTACCACGCCGCCGAGAGTTGCCGTTCCATACCGCCTTCGCGCGATTGCGCAGGGCGTTCGTCAGCTGATGGATGTGTATCATCCGGACGATGTTGCATTCGAAGAGCTGTTTTTTTCAAAGAATATCACCACGGGCATGGCGGTCAGCATGGCGCGCGGCGTTGCGCTGGCAACGGTGGTGGAGCGCACGGACAATCTGTTTGAATACACGCCCATGCAGATTAAACAGGCGGTCACCGGCTATGGCGGTGCAGACAAGCATCAGGTTCAGCAGATGGTGAAGCTGTTGCTGAATATGCGGGAAATCGCACGGCCGGACGATGCGGCGGATGCGCTTGCCGTGGCAATCACGCATGCGAACAGCCTGCGCACGAAGCATCTGTTTGCAATTCGATAATTCGGGAGGCTTTTTATGTTTGCACATATTTCCGGAACGGTATCCGAAAAAAACGCCGATTCCATTGTGATTGATGCGGGCGGAATCGGTTTTCTGATGAATGTGAGCGGCGCAACGCTTTCGGCCGCACCCGCAGTGGGCGAGAAATTCAAACTCTACACCGTGTTCAACGTTCGTGAAGACGCAATGGAGCTTTGCGGATTCGCCACACGGGAAGAAAAGCGAATGTACGAGCGTTTGCGCACGGTCGGCGGCGTCGGTTCCAAGCTGGCGCTGCAGATGCTGTCTTCGCTGAGCGTTCGCGATTTGTCGCTGGCACTGGTCGCAGGCGATGCGGGTGCGCTTTGCCGTGTTCCCGGCATCGGAAAGAAACTTGCACAGCGGCTGATTCTTGAATTGAAGGACAAGGTCGATGATGCACAGCTCACCTCTTCGGGAGCGGCGATTCAGCCTAAGTCCACGGGAATCGAAGCGGAAGCCGTTGCCGCGTTGGTGGCGTTGGGATTCACATCCGCAGAAGCGGCGAAGGCGGTTTCCGCAAACGCCGCAGGAGCGAGTTCGCTTGATAATCTGATTTATCTCGCCCTCAAATCGCAGGGGAATTGAACGTGACGACAAACGGAGGAACAAAAGCGGTGAAACAGCGAAATGCGGCACGGGAGATAGGCGTTTATACATTACTGATGCTGATTTTAGGCGGCATTTGCTATGCGGGATTGTTTTTTTGCGGCGCCGTTTGGAATGTTGACGGCCTGATGCAGCATTATCCGTTCATGAAGGTAATCGGCGAATGGCTGCGTGATGCGCTGACGGGCAATTTTCACGCATTTGATTTTTCGCTGGGCTTCGGGGAGGATGTGCTGTCGAGCCTGAATTACTACGGCCTGGGCGATCCCTTGCTAATGATTCTTGCACTGATTTTCACAAGCAGTGAATGGGGCATGGTGGCGCTGATTCTCGTTCGGGTATGGCTTTCGGGATTGAGCGCAATGCTTTTGGCGGAAAAATACGGCTACACTCGGAAACAGTGCATCGCCGTGGGCGTGGTTTATGCGCTGAGTACGGGAATGATTTCCGGCTCTTCCACGCGGCAGGTATTGTTTTTGAATGCGTATATTCATTTTCCGCTGATGCTGGCGGGGCTTGAATGCGTGTTTGAGAAGAAGCATGCGGGCTGGCTGACGGCGGCGGTCGCATTGGCGGCATTGAACGGATTCTATATGCTGTATTGTGAATCCGTGCTTTTGCTGATTTGTGCGGTGATTCGCTATTACACGCGCGGGGAGAAAACGCTCGGCTTCTTTTCGGCGGCAGGGCATGCAATCGGGTATTATGCGCTGGGCATCGGATTGGCGGCGGTGGTGTTTGTTCCCGTGACAATCGGCTTCCTGAACGGACAGCGGCTCTCGGGCGCATTCAATACAAGCGGCGTTCGGGTGCTCTACGCATTGAAGGAGTATTGCACGATTCCGATGGCGACGCTGATTGCGCACGGCATAGGCACGATACAGCCGATGTTGGCCGTGGGCGCCGTGGGTCTGATGCCGATGCTGTTCGATTCAAAAGAAAAATCGGCGAGGGGCTTTGCGCTAATCGGACTTTTGGCGGCGCTTACGCCGCTGACGGGCTGGGCGCTCAACGGATTCAACTATGAAACCACGCGCTGGAACTTCGCACTTTCGCTTTTGGCGGCGATGCTGGGCGTTCGTGCCGTTTCTTATGCGCAGACGCTGGAAAACAAACGGGTGAATGCGATTTGCGCACTGCTTGCGGCGTATCCGATCGCTTTGCTGGCGGCGGGTTATTCACGGGTGCGTTGGGCGGCGGCGGGTGTGTTTCTGATTCTTGCGGTCTTTGCTGCGATAAGATTCCGCAGAAACCGCCGAGATTCGCTGTTTGCGGCGCTTTGGCTTCTGTTTTCGGCATTCACGGCGCTTTGCGCGAGCGACACCCGCAAGATTCTCATTCTTCTGATGCTTTTGCTGATTGCCGCAAGTTGGCTTGCGCTGCGCCTGAAGGGAAGATGGGGGAGAATCCTGATTGCCGTTCTATGCGCCGCACAGATTTGCGTGAATTGCCTGGATGTGTGGAGCAATCGCGCGGATGAAATGGTCAAGCTCGGAGAAAGCGAAGCAATGTATGAAGCGAGCGCAGTCAACGATTTAAGTGAATTTCCGAGAACGGATGCGTCGCTGTCTGCGATTTCTCCGCTGCTGAATGTCTCGGCATGGAGCCATACGGCGGGCACGAGCGTTTACAACAGCACCATTTCGGGAAATGTATTTCGATTCATGTCCGAAATCGGGAACGCCGGGGTGATTCAGATTAATTCCATCTGCGGATTGGATAGCCGTGCGGCATTGGAAACCATATGGTCGGTGGGCAGATACCTGGGCGACTGCGTGCCCTACGGTTTCGAAGAAAGCGAAAACGGCGTTTACGAAAACAGCTATGCTCTTCCGATCGGCTATGCGTATACAAGCTCTGTTTCGAAAGAAACCTACGATGCGCTTTCTCCGCTTGAAAAGCAATGGGCGCTGCTGCAATGCGCCGTTCTGGAGGATTCGGATGGCGGTAGTGTGAACCAAAGCCTGTATGACGTTGCAATCGACCGAATCGAATGGGAGAATGTGACTGCTGACGGAGAAACGCTCACGGTCGGAGAAGATGCCTGCATTCGCCTGACCTTTGATGCACCGGCGGACTGCGAATTGTATCTGACGATGCAGTCGCTTGAATACCACGGAACCGAGATAGAGCTTGGCAATTACGTATCGTTCACTTGCGGAGCGGGGGAGAACAAAATCCACCTGATGCCGCAGGAGGGCAGCTTAACGCTCACGAATCGGGATCAAATCATCGTCAACCTCGGCTATGATTCCGAAGCACGCACCACGGCGGAAATTCGCTTCGCGCGAACGGGCGAATACCGATTGGGCACCATGACGCTGACCGCACAGCCTATGGCGGATTATGAATCCATGGTAACGGCACTTCGGGAACACGGTCTGCAAAACGTTCAAATCGAAAACGATTGCATAACGGGCGAGATTTCGCTTGAGGAAGACGGAACGCTGGTGTATGCGATTCCGTATTCCGCAGGCTGGCACGCAACGGTGGACGGGAAAGCGGTTCAAACCGTGTCTTCTGCGGGATGTATGCTGGCGGTGCCGATATCGGCAGGCGAACATGAAATTGTGATTACTTATACAACGCCGGGACTGTATATCGGTCTTGCGATTACCCTGGCGGCGTTTATCACCGCGATTGCGGTTTTTCGAAGGAGGAAATGATGGAAAAGACAACAAAGACACAGCGGGTGATCGCAATCGTGCTTGCGGCGATATTCATTCCGATGATTGCCGTCGGCGGCATTTACGGCGTAATTTCGAATCATACGGAAATCGGCAAATCCGTATTGTTCAGCCATGCGAAGAAATACCTGAGCAATCGGGAAAATCCCGAATTCTTCGAAATGACCTCCGCACGCATTCAGTCGCTGGAATCGGAACTGGGCGCAGGCATTCCGCTGAAGGATGAATTGGGCTATTTCAACGCATCGTTTCAGTATACGCTGGGCAAAGAAATGGTTTTGCAGGGCAACGAGCAGATTGTATCGCTCGATCACAATCAGCTTTATGCGCTCACAACCACGGAATCGCTTCAAGATCAGGCGGATGAAGTGGTTCGCTTCTATGAACGGGTGAAGGATCGCTGTCCGTTCCTGTTCTCGTATATTCAACCGCAGTTTTTCATCGGCGGCGATCCGCTGCCGGATGATTACAAGGCCATCGATACCGGCGATATGCTGGCGGATCAGGTGCTGGATACCCTGCGTGCGGCGGGTGCGGAAACCCTCGACAGCCGTGAATTCTTTGTGGATTATCCGCAATATACAACCGATGATTTGCAACTGAAAACCGACATGCACTGGACCACGCTTGCGGCGCTTTTGGCGGCACGAACCTATGCGGAGGAAATCAATCGGCTCATGGGCACGAATCTGGACGTTTCCAAGCTGGATATCGAAAATTTCGAAACCGAAACCTATGAAGACCTGTTCCTGGGGGAATACGGTCAGCAGGTGGGCGTGGAAAATTCGGGGCTCGACGACATCACGCTGTATTGGCCGAAGGAGGATTCGCAATTTCAGCGTATCACCGTGAATCGTGACGGCACGGAGGAATCGGCCCAGGGCGGTTTTCGGGATGCCGTGATTCACTGGGATGCATTCGACACCGAACCGGACGGCACCAACATCAGCGGTTATATCGCATACGGCTTGATTGAACGCTATGAAGAAATCATCAATTCGGGCGATTGCGAGGATATGACCCTGATGATTTTCAAGGATTCCTATACCGCCCCGATCGGAGCGTTTCTTTCGCTGCTGGTGAAGGATGTTGTGATGGTGGATATG
>CAVHAH010000150.1:0-5002 GCA_963633785.1 bacterium | reverse complement strand
CTGCGATATCGTGCAAATTCTTCTTTGCATTGATGATGGATACGGGAATGTCCATGCTGTTTAGCTTTTTAACGATGCTCGGAAGCGATTTCACACGGCTTTCGATATGATGAATCGGATTGTGCTTATGACGGAACGAAAATTCGCTGTCGAGCGTTTTCAATCGTGCATCGATTTCCTGAATTGCGGCGGCGTAGACACCGCGAATCTGCAAATACTCCTTGCGAAGTTCCTCTGCGGAGATTTCATTTCGATCGTTCTGAGTCTGCCGGGTCATTTCCCCGAACCCTCCCTCTTTCATCCTGCGGATTGTCTTTCATTACGTCCCACGGCGTAAGCAATGCCAGAAGTTTTTCGCCGGCTTTTCCGTTGGGCGTGATAAATATGGCACGAAGGCGATTGTTGCGCCTGCGATAACGGCGGAATGCGGCCCTCGCTTCGGTAACGGTGGCGGTTTGCGGCATGAAACGGTAACTGTCCTGTTCGGCATGCGAAATATCAATCACATTGCCCAAATCGCAAATTCGCATATCGCTTTCCAGCGCATCCAAACCGTTTTTTTCCAAAAACATGAATAACGTGTCCGTGCTGAATATGCCGATGGTTTGCCCTTTCTCCACAACGGGAACATTGGAAAAACCGTATTTTCGCATTTGGCGCATCACTTTGTCCACGGAATCCTCCATGCTTGCGCAAAGAATCTGATCCATGGATGTGGCATAATCCAGGGCAAACTGCGGTTGTTCGACATGCGCTATGACCTTTTCCAGCGCTCGCAATACACTGTCCGAGGGTTCGACCACGGGTTGACCGCCTTCCAATGCGTTGTGCGTAAGCAAATTGCGGATTTCACGAATCAGATTCAATTCGTAACGATATTCTTCCGCATCCGCACTGCGGATGTATTCATACACAACGCTGCCTTGATTCGGTTCACCGTAGCGTTTTTCCAGAAGCCCCTCCAATACACGATAACGCCGCAGAAAACGTTCTGCGCGTGTCGATCGTGAATTCTCCATTGCGACCACCTCTGTTCTAATCATAACACAGAGTAATCATAAAATCAATGTTTCGAAGAAGAAAGATCGTATCAAGCAGTATCAAAGAATCACAAAACCACGAAAATTTGTGATTTTCATTAAAAAACAGGTGCAAAGAATTGTTTTTTCTGATATACTGTTTTTATAGATGATGCCAATACACCCTAAGGAGGAAACAATCCATGAAAAAACGGACGCTTGTGATTTTGCTTCTTCTTTTGCTGGTTTTCTGCGCAGGTGCATCGGCCGAAGATTGGGATTTCGATGATGCATATCTTGAATTGAAGGGTTATAACGGTTCGGGCGGCGATGTGGTTATCCCGAATCAAATCAACGGCGGTTCTGTGGATGTGTTGGGGAAGGGCGCTGTCAATAACAATGACATCACTTCGCTGACGCTTCCCGATACCCTGCTTGAGATGCGTTTCAGCGCCGTGGCCTGGTGTGACAGCCGAACGAGCGTTACATTGCCCGAAAGCCTGATTGTAATCGGCGAACAGAATTTTTCGCTTTGCGATTCGCTTAGTGAAATTACGATTCCCGCAGGCGTGCGCTACATCGGCCCGTCTTCCTTTTATCATTGCCCGTCGCTTTCGAAAATCACCTTTGAAGGCGTTTGTCCCGTAATCGGTCCGGGAACGTTTGATTTTCTGGCCGAGAATGCGGTTGCGTATGTTCCGAATGACCAACTTGAGGCATACTCTGCCGCATTTGAAGCCGTCGGAAGCGGTATTGCCGTTGAACCGAGCGGTCAAAACGCCGTGACGGTCGATAACAACGGATTCGACGAATCGCTGTTTGAAATCGATGAAAGCGGCACAATCACCGCATATTACGGCTATGAAACCTATCTTCGCATTCCCGAAACCGTCAACGGCATTTCCGTGAAGGCCATCGGCGAATCGGCTTTTCAGGGGAATTACTATCTTGCGATGCTCGAGCTTCCCGAGGGCTTGGAAACCATCGGAGAAAGCGCATTCGGGAATTGCGCAACGCTGCAATATGTTTCGTTTCCGTCTACCTTGAAAACCGTTTCCGATTACGCATTCAGCAACGGTTATAAAGGATATATGCTCGATTTGCCGAGCGTGGAATTCATCGGCAAGTATGCGTTTGAAGGCGCTTATATGAGCGTGTCGGTCTCGCTGCCCGAAGGCCTGATTACCATCGGAGACCACGCATTTGACAGCTGCCTCTATATGCCCGAAATCTATCTGCCCGCAACGCTTGAAAGCATCGGAAGCGGAGCATTCAATAAAAACTGGGCGCTGAATTATGTTGTTCTGAACGGTGAAAACGTTCCGACGATGGGCGAGAACGTTTTCGCTGATTGCTCCGTGCTGGCGGACATCGATTTGAATGAACGCTGCACCAAACAGCAGATGCTGGATTTGCAGGCCGTGGTCGATGCGCAGGGACTTTCCTGTCGGGTTTGGCGCATGCAGAACACGCAGACGCAAGCAATCGGCAGTGCACACGCCGAGTATGCCGACGGTTATTTAACCGCATATTCCGGCGATATCCCGAATATTGCTCCGTATGACAGCGTAGACGGCGTGAAAACCATCGGTATTGCCGACGGCGCTTTGAAGGGCAATCAGGTGGTTGAATACTTTGCCGTTTGCCACAGTGATTTGTTCACGACCATCGGCGAAGCGGCTTTCGAGGGCAGTTCGCTGAAACATGTGGATTTGTTCGACTCCGTGACCACCATCGGCGCACGCGCATTCGCAAACTGCACCCAACTTGAAGAATTGACTGTTCCCGAATCGGTTACCGAAATCGGCGAAGGTGCATTTGAAGGGCTGACCAATCTCAAGAAGGTCACCATTCTTTGCGATGCTTCTCTGATTCCCGAAGGCTCATTTGCCGATTGTGCGGCGCTTACGGAAGCGATTGTTGCCAAGGGTGCTGTTCCTGCGGATTTGTTCAAAGGCTCTGCGCTTACCGAGCTTTCGCTGGGCGAGAATGTGACCGCAATCGGCTCGAATGCCTTTGCCGATACGGATATTGCCGCCGTGGATTTGACAAATGTTATCGAAATCGGCGAAGGTGCGTTTGAGAATACCATGCTTGATGCGGTGGTATTGAATGCGAATGTGAATGCCGCACCGACGGCTTTCAACGGAACAGCGGCGCAAATACGCATTGCCGCAAATGCAACCGACGAACAGCTTTCCGTATTGAACGAGAGAATGGAACGCCCGTGGTACGATCCGCTTGTTCGCGATGGGGAAGAGAGCACGTTCGTGAAAATGCCTTTCGAACCGACTTCCGCCGATGCCTTTGATTTCGATTCAGAAACGGGACTGATTAACGCCTATATCGGAACGGATACGGATGTGGTTGTTCCGCGCGAAATCAACGGCGTGACCGTTGTGGGATTTAGCAACTACAACGTGTTTGAATCCTGCCGCGATTATACGGACAGCGGAATGGAGAACAATATCACCGAATGGGTGCATCTGCGCACGCTGGTGCTGCCCGAAACCATTCAATCGCTGCCCGATGAAATGCTCGCATACTGCCAACAGCTCGAAACCTTCATCTGCTATGCTCCGCTGCAGAGCACGGGTCGGGCGCAATTCACGATGTGCGGAAGTTTGGACAATGTGGTGTTTGTCAACGGCGTTCGCATGATTGACAACTATGCGTTCGACAAGGCGGGACCTTTGAGCAATCTTTATTTCGGTTCGCATGTGGATAGAATCGGCGAATGCGCATTCAATTCGGTCGGAATCACTTCGTTTGCGGCGGATGCGTATGAAATCGGCTACGGCGCATTCTCCGGTTGTGAGAATCTGGTTGAACTGCATTTTACCGATAAGGTTTCCGCGTTTGCGGAAAATTGTGTGGTGGAATGCCCGAATCTCGCGCTGGTTTGCTTTGACGGAAGCGACCTGACTTCTTCCGAGATGGGGCTGTTCTTCCATGTTGCACCGCAGCTGACCGTTCGTATTCCCGAAAATGCAGACGATGATTTCCTCCACCATGCGCAAAACTGCGTAAGTTGGAGCGAATACGAATCGGAAATCACGGTTGTGACGGACGAATGCAATCATGCGTTGTCGGAACGCCCCGATGTATCTGCACTTGTTTCCGATACGGATACCGTTGAAGAACCCGAAACGTCTGCTGTTGCGCAGGGCATTCAAATCGGCGTGAAATATGTGATTACGGAAAGCGAATCCAATGGCACTGCATGGACTGCGGAGTCGCTCGGAAGCGAATATTCGATGATTTTCAACGGGGACGGAAGCGTATCCTTTGTTTTCGCCGGAATCGAAATGCCCGGATACACATGGAGCTACGGTGAAGCCGACGGCATTACCATGGATTATTACGGACAAATCCTTTCGGTGATTCCGACGGAAACGGGCTTCGAGTTCGACTATTTCGGAACGATGCGCATGTGCTTTGCGCCCGAAAGTGCGTCATAAGGGAAAGGATTCTTCCATCTTGTTTCATCAATGGGAAAGGAAGGTGCGTTATGAATACCAATGTGTATAATTGCCCGTGTTGCTCGGCACCGCTCGCATTTGACAGCGAAAGCAACAAACTGAAATGCTCGGCCTGCGGCAATGCGTTTGATTCACAGGCGTTGGAGATGATGAATCAATCGGGAAACAGCGTGAATGTTTCCTTTGAACGCCCGAAGGAGAGTTTTGAATCCGAACAGAGCGGCGTTTCGGCGTATACCTGCAAAAACTGCGGCGCGGAATTGATGACCGATGACACCACAACCGCCACCGAATGCCCGTATTGCGCAAGCCCCACGATTCTTCCGAATCGCATTGAAGGCGGCGTGAAGCCCGAAAAGGTTGTTCCGTTTGCGATTACGCGGGAACAGGCGCAAAAGAAGTTTGAAGACTATTTCAAGGGGAAAAAGCTGTTGCCGAATGTATTCCTGAACAGCCGAAACCGCATTTCCGAAATGCGCAAACTGTACGTGCCCTATTGGC
>CAVHAH010000149.1:0-5043 GCA_963633785.1 bacterium | reverse complement strand
CCACGAGATATGGTCGCAACTTCACCGAGCGTTTTATATTCCACCCCATTCGGGCAAAGCTCCTGAATCAGTTCATCCAGTCTGCTCATGCGTCCTCACCGCCTTCCTCTATTTGAAGTGGTTGCTGCATATAGAATGATGCCCTTTACATCATCAATCACCGATTGATAAATCGTCAGCGCATTTGCCATGGTCACACCTCGATTTCTGCGATAATCTTCGCAATTTCATCGCGGAGCACCTGTTCGCGGGCGACGATTTCTTCGATTTCGGCATTCAGCTTTACGATGTCGATTTTCTCACGGGTGTCCTCGGCTTCCACATAGGTGGAAACGGAAAGGTTGTAATCGTTGCCCTCGATTTCCTCGTAGGCCGCCAAATGGGAGAAATGCGCCTTTTCCGTGCGCTCGGCGAATGCGGAAACGATGTGGGCAATGTTTTCCTGCGTGAGCTTGTTGTTGTTCGTGACTTTGATGCATTCATCGGACGCATCGATAAACAATGTTTTGTTGTCGGCCTTGCCCTTTTTCAGCACCATGATGCAGGTGGCGATAGACGTTCCGAAAAACAGATTGCTCGGCAGCTGAATGATGCAATCGATGAAATTGTTGTCAATCAGGTATTTGCGGATTTTCTTTTCTGCGCCGCCGCGGTACATAATGCCGGGGAAACAGACAATCGCCGCCGTTCCGTTGGACGCCAGCCACGCCAGCGAATGCATGATAAAGGCAAGGTCTGCCTTGGATTTCGGCGCCAGCACGCCGGCAGGGGAAAAGCGGGGGTCGTTGATGAGAAGCGGATTCTCGTCGCCCGCCCAGCGGATGGAATAGGGCGGATTCGAAACAATCAGCTCGAAAGGCTCATCGTCCCAGTGTTGGGGTGCGGTGAGCGTGTCTTCACAGGCGATGTTGAATTTATCGAAGCCGACATCGTGAAGGAACATATTGATGCGGCAAAGGTTGTAGGTGGTGATGTTGATTTCCTGACCGTAAAAGCCGTTGCGCACGGCATCACGCCCGAGGATTTTTTCCGCCTTCAAAAGCAGCGAACCCGAACCGCACGCAGGATCGTAGACCTTGTTGATTTCGGTTTTGCCGACCGTGCCCAGGCGGGTGAGCAGTTCGGAAACGTCTGCGGGCGTGAAGAATTCGCCGCCCGATTTGCCTGCGCCGGAGGCGTACATGGTCATCAGATATTCATAGGCATCGCCGAATGCGTCGATATCGTGGTCTTTCACGTCGCCGAGATTCATATTCGCAACGCCGTGCAGCAGCTTCGCCAGGCGTTCGTTGCGCTTGGCCACGGTGGAACCGAGCTTGTTGCTGTTCACATCGAAATCGTCAAACAGGCCCGCAAAACTGCTTTCGGAAGACGAACCTTTGGCGGATTCCTCGATGTTTCGGAACACGCATTCAAGCGTTTCATTCAGGTTTTCATCGCTGTCGGCGCTTTGGTTGACATTGGAAAACAGCTGTGACGGCAGAATAAAGAAGCCCTTTTCTTCAACCAGGCTTTCACGGGCTTCTTCGGCTTCGGCATCCGTCATTTTTGCGTAATCAAAGGTATCGTTTCCGGCTTCCCGTTCGCCGATGTTGACGTAATGGGTCAGGTTTTCGGAAATATAGCGATAGAACATCGTGCCGAGCACGTAGTTTTTGAAATCCCAGCCGTCTACTGCGCCGCGCAAATCGTCCGCAATCGCCCATATTGCGCGGTGCAGTTCATCGCGCTCCTGCTCTTTTTTCGTATCGATCATGGTATCCTCCGCATTGTATTAAACTGCAAATGTTAAAATCAGTATAACATAATTCGGAAAAGAATTCAATGCGGATTTTCCCGCAAACATGAAACAGCGGTCGAGGTGTTGCCCTCGGCCGCTGATGCTTTAATCTTCGAACGTCCACAGGACTTCTCGGATGATTTCGCTGACGGTGGGATGGGGGAAGATTCAATCATTTCCGCATATAAATGCTTATTTATTTGTGATGAAAATATATCGGCGATACGGCTAATCGTTTCTGTCCACGTCAATCACCGCATAATAGCAGTTGCCCAGCCGTTCGCGAATGCGCTTCGCCGCCGCCGTTTTGACCTGAGAATCCTCCAACGGGCAGGCGAAGGGCACTTTCATATCGAAAATGAGATTGGTGTGGGTTTTGCCGAACACCGCCCTGAAATCGTGAATCGTGATGTTTGAATCGATTTCCTTCACGATTGCGCCGACCTGCTCTTTCAGTGCGGCGATTCGGGGGTCTTTGGTATCCACGGGGTCCATGTGAATGGTTGCGGTGCAGGAAAAATCCCTCGCCAGCGTTTTTTCGAGATTGTCGATGATGTCGTGCAGGGTCAGAATATCGCCGTCGGCGGGCACTTCCACGTGCAGGGAAATGATTTTGCGCCCGGGGCCGTAATCGTGCACCATCAGGTCGTGAACGCCTGCGATTTCGGGGCTGAATCCGAGAACCGTTTTTTCGATATCCCCGACAAATTCCCGAGAAGGCGGATTGCCCAGCAGCGGACTGACGGAATCCCGCGCGGCACAGAAGCCCGACAGGAAAATGAAAACCGAAACCAGAACGCCGCACCAACCGTCCGTTTGCAGGGAGGTGTATCGGCTTACCAGCCCCGAACCGAGAACGAACGCAGTGGCGATGCAATCGCTCAGTGAATCCCGAGCCGCCGCCATCAAGGCGGGCGAATCGATTTGCTTTGCCGCGCGGCGGTTGTAGTTTGCCATATAGCATTTCACCGCAATCGAAGCAATCAGCACCGCCGCCGCAAGAAGGGAGAATTCCGTTGCTTCGGGATGCAGAATCTTCCCGACGGATTCCTTGAACAGCTCGAACGCCATCACGATGATGACCGCCGCAATCGCCAGCCCCGAGATGTATTCCACCCGCCCGTGACCGTAGGGGTGTTCCGTGTCGGGCTTGGCGGCGGCCAGCTTGAAGCCGAAAAGCGTTACGGCGGACGAGCCTGCGTCGGACAGGTTGTTGAATGCGTCGGCGGTAACGGACACGGAATCGGTCATCACGCCCGCAATCAGCTTGCCTGCGAAAAGCAGAATATTCAGCCCGATGCCGAGAATGCCGCAAAGCATGCCGTAGAGCGTGCGCTTCTGCGCTTCGGGAGTGTTTTCGCGAATAAACAGTGCGGATAAAAGACGGAGCATACAATCGCCCTTTCTGCGTTGTTTTCGAGATTATAACATATAAAGGAAAAAGCATCAAGTGCTGGACTTTTTAACGGTAATATAGTATAGTGATAGAAAGTGAACGGATAAAGGAGGCACGACCATGAAAACACTTTTCAAAAACGGAATGCTTTGCGACGGCACCGGTGCGCCCCCGATTCGGGGCGATTTGCTTCTGGAGGACGATCGCATTGCGGCGGTCGGCGGCGAGATTCACTTGGAAGCCGACAGAATTATCGATGCTTCCGATTGCCTTGTTTGCCCCGGTTTTATCGACGCTCATTCCCACAACGATTTTTTCTATGACCGCCCGAACGCCGAAATGTTTTATAAGCCCTTCATTCAGCAGGGCATTACCACGCAGGTCACGGGCAACTGCAGCTTTTCGCCCTTCGGAACGGCATCGGACACGCCCTATCGGGACAAGCTCGGCGGCGGACTTTTCGAGGCGCTGAATCCGGGCAGTTTTGCCGAATTCAAGGCTCGGGCACAGGGAAAGCTCTATGTGAATCTCGTTCCGCTGATCGGGCAGGGCTCGGTGCGCGCGGGCATTGCGGGCTATGATTCCGCACCGTTCACGAAGGAACAGATTGAAAAGGAACTGTCTTTCGTTCGCGAAGCCATGGAGGGCGGCGCATTCGGCGGTTCGCTGGGATTCATGTATGAACCCGACCGATATGCCAAACGGGACGAAATTATCGCATTCGCCAAAGAAATCGCCCGCTACGGCGGCATTCTCACCGTTCATCCCCGCGCGTGCTCCATTGTGAGCGCCGATTATCCGCTGATTACGAAGAAATCGCATTTGGAGATGGGCCTTGACGAAGTGGTGGAAATCATGAAGGAATCCGGCTGCAAAACGGAATATTCCCACCTGATTTTCACGGGTCAGCGCAGTTGGAAGCTGAAAGATAAAATGCTCGAGGTGTTCCATCGAGAGCAAAAGGCCGGTTCGCCGCTCGCCTTCGACAACTACGCCTTCCATTACGGCGCATCGGTAATCACGATTGTGTATCCCGCATGGTACGCCGCACTCAGCCCCGAGGAGGCCCGCAAACCGCTGAATCGGTTCAAGCTGGAGCTTACCATTCTGATGTACAGGAAGGTTCTGGGCATCGATTGGGACGATTTGGTGGTCGCCTATATTTCCGATGAGCACCCCGAATACGAGGGGCGCGCGATTTCGGAGATTGCCGAATCCGAAGGCGTTTCCAAGGTGGATATGTATCTGAAGCTGGTGGATCTCTCCAACCGCAACGGCAGAATCTATCTGGGCAAATATTACAACGAGGACATCGTGCACACCCTGATGAACGAAGACCTCACCGTGTTCATGACCGATGCGTGGATTGAAGAAAAGGGCATGCAGAATATCGCCGCATTCCAGACGTTCCCGCAGTTTTTCCTGCTGGCGGGGAAATACGGCATTCCGTATGAGAAAATCGTTCGGAAAATGACGGGCGCAACCGCAGACCGATTCAACATTCCCAAAAGGGGCTATCTGAAGCCGGGCTATCATGCGGATGTAACGGTTATCAAAATCGACGAACTCAGCGTTGACGAAACCAACCCGACCCACACCCCCGGCGGCATTCGCCAGGTGTTCGTCAACGGCACCCCCGCCGTTCTGAACGGAGAATACCAACAGCAAACAAGCGGCAGAGTGGTTCTGAAAACGGAAAAGTGAATTTATGGATACACTGATGCATTGCTCGAATCGGTGTATCCATAATCCCGTCCTCTTGCTTTTTTGGGGGAAGGGGTATACAATGGTTAGAGGAGTTTAATTTGATTGGGGGGGTCGGGATGACGCAGGCTGAATTTCGGCTGACCATGGAAACGCCGATGCT